>JAFZBC010000246.1:0-2252 GCA_017561965.1 Oscillospiraceae bacterium | reverse complement strand
GGTATCAAGGGCGGCCGCGCTGAGCCGCGGATAATCCTTGACGCAGGTCGTCAGCCGCGGGGAGTACATCTGCTCCTGCACAATGCCGTCCATGCCGGTCACGATGACGTCCTCCGGCACGCGCAGACCGTGTCTGCGGAGAACGGAACAGACTGCAAGCGCCATCTCGTCACCGGCGCAGATGATCGCCTCGGGGGTATCATACGCAAGGAAGCGCTCCGCCGCCTCGGCAGCGGTTTTCTCGCGGAATTCGCCGTAGCTCAGGCGGCTTTCCTCAAACGGAATGCCGTATTTGCGCAGAATATCTTGATAGGACATGACCATGCTCTCGGAGCCGTAATGTCCGCGGACGCCGGTCATCAGATTGACGCGGCGGCAGTGATGCTCTCCGAAAATATGCTCCAGCAGGCTGCCGAAGGCCTGGCTCGGGTAGGAATACACAGAGGGAATGCCTTCCATGCAGCCGTCATAGCTGAACAGCGGGACACGGTGCTCCTTGGCCGCCGCGGAGATCATATCCGAAACGATGCGGCTGTCAATGGTTTCATGCATGACAGCAACGGCATCCACATACTGATACGGGATCAGATCAAACACGCTGGCACAGCTTGCCTCGGTCGTCGGGCTGGTCTGCGCATTGGTATCCAGACCGGAATTGAACACGAGCACACCGTAACCGCGGGAATGTGCCTCCCGCACAAATGCATTGACGCTTTCCAGAATCTCCGGATTCTGAATCCGGGATGTACAGAGCGCAAGCAGCAGGCGGTCATTCAGCATCGGTATCCCCCCTCTCTCCTATATGTAGCGAAACATTGTCTGCATACTGATAGTTATATTTATTTTATCATAGTCAATCGTTTTTGTCAATGGGAAAACCGTGATTCTTGCCGAAAAAAACGCATGATTTTGGATACGGTTCCGTAAATTCGTCATTTTGCACGATGAGAATCTGTCGGATCATGGGATTTATACACGGTTTCTGTCCATAAATGCCTCATAAATCGTTGACATTTTCGTTTTTGTGTGATACAATAAGAAATAGTAGAATGTTGACTTGCGGGACTTTGCAGAGGGGAGGTGCCGCCGTACAATGAATTATTATGTGGATATTCATGCGAACCTGCTGCCCGGGCTTGCCGGTCTGGGCGGCGGAGCATTGACGGAAAGTGAAGCCGATGCGCGCATTTCCGTCTTCAAGGAGAGCAATGTCAAGCTGGCGGTTGCCGCGCCGTACTTTGATCCCGCAGCATATACGCCGGAGGAATTTCTTGCAGTGCGGGACGAAAAAATCGCAGCGCTGACGGAAACCGCCGCACCGATGCGCATTGTCGGGGGGGCGGTTCTGCCGTATCAGTTCTGCATGGAACAGCCGCGGCTGCTCAGGCCGCTTGCCGTCGGCGCGTCCGGATACTTCCTTGTGGATCTGCCGCATGAGCCGGTTTCGGCGGAGCTCTGCGAGCAGCTTTCCCGGCTGAAAATCGTCAGCGGCATGTGCCCGATCGCAGCGGACGCCGACCGGCTGTATGACATCTGGTCGCCGGAGGACTGGATCGCGGTGCGGCAGGCGGGGATTCTGCTCCAGATCTCCGTGAACGGACTGCTCCGCCCGGAGAACCGGAAGCTGACGCTGTATCTGCTGGCAAACCAGTACGCGCACCTGATTGCGACCGGTTCGCGTGACATTGCGGAGCCGCTCGGCTTTGCGGAAACCATGCGGATCGTGCAGCGCAGTCTGCCCGCGCAGTATTACCGCAGAGTGAAGAACAATGCCGGCATGGTGCTCTCTGACGCAGAGCCCTCTGCTTTTTTGCAGGCGTGAAAAGGGATTCCGGTTTGTCAATCAAGGTTCAGTTTCAGGGGACGCCCTCTATCGCAGGGCGTCCCCTTAGTATGTAGTAAAAGTGCCTCCGGCGGATTCATAATGTGGGGCGTTGCTCCATGCCCCTGTTTAAGGGCTGATGAAAACAATGCATTTTCTATGTTATGGGATTCCAAAGGGACAGTGTCCCTTTGGCGGGGTTTGGGGCGGAGCCCCATTATCAATCATCGCGCAGCGATACTTTTTTTAACAGACAGAAATCCCCTGAGATCGGAATCTCAGGGGATTCGTGTTTCTGTGTGTGCGAATCAGAGCTCAACGATTTTTGCAATCGCCTTGAGCACCATGATCAGGTCGCCTTCTGCGACGCCCTTGACGTCATCCACATCGGCATTTGCCATGCCCTGATCCGTGATCTTTGCGTTTCTGT
>JAFZBC010000245.1:0-4850 GCA_017561965.1 Oscillospiraceae bacterium | reverse complement strand
GGGGCGCTGCCCCTCGACCCTGCAAGCCTTTAAAAAGGCTTGACCGAAACTTTTATTATGGGCTTATTTTCTATACATAATGGGATTCTTAAGGGCTAGTAGCCCTTAAGCGGGGGTATGGGGGCAGCGCCCCCATTATGGATCTGCCGGAGGCACTTTTTTGCGCACGGAATACGGACGGTGTGCCGCATCCCATTCGGGGCAATTTTGTCCATTATACATATAAACTACTAATTATTAAGATTGCTTCATATTATTGACATGAATGTACAAAAATGCTATAATGGAATTACGGGGACATCAGTATGGAAGATCTTTGATCTTCATCGGTTTGACATGATAACGGAGGATACGACTATGAAAAGACACAGCAGACTGGCGTGTCTGCTCAGTGCGGCGGTGATGATGTTCACATCCGCACCGGGCACGACGGCAACCGCAGGCACCGAACGCGAAGTCGGTGTCAAGGACGGCTACCACTGGGAGCTCTGGAACGAGGGCGGACAGGGCAATCCGCAAATGACTGTCGGGGATAAGGGGACCTATTCCTGCTCATGGAGCGGTATCAAGAATGTGCTGTTCCGTTCCGGCCAGAAGTTCGAGAACTATCCGCAATGGAAAACGCTGAACGGCATCACGGTTGATTTTGAAGCATCAGAATACCGGCCGAACGGCAACTCCTATCTCTGCGTCTACGGCTGGACAAAGCAGCCGCTTGCGGAGTATTACATTGTGGAGAATTACGGCAACTGGCGGCCGCCCGGGGAAAGCAACACCATGAAAAAGGTCGGTGAGATCACCGCCAACGGCGGCACCTACGAGGTCTACAAGGGGACGCACGACGGCCCTTCGATCGAGGAAGGCGTCACGCATTTCAACCAGTACTGGAGCGTCCGCAAGGACGGCCAGCTCCGGAACAGCGGCCAGATCGACGTATCTGCGCATTTCCAGCAATGGGAACAGTACGGAATGGAAATGGGCGGTCTGTATGAGGTCGCGCTCAACGTCGAGGGCTGGATGAGCTCCGGCACCGCAAAAATCACGAAAAATGACCTGACGCTCGGCGAAAATCCGAATCCGGTTCCCGGCACAACGCCAGGCACAGAGCCTGAGCCGGAGGTCAGCTATACCGCACCGTCGGGCAAGGGCACCGGCATTACAGACGGCTTTGAGGGGACAGGAACCAGCTGGGCTGTCCGCGGCGACGGCGTCAAATACGGCTTCAACAAGGATTTCGTCCACGGCGGCAGCCAGTCGCTGTACGTCACGGAGCGCAGCCAGTCCTGGCACGGCGTCAGCGCCGCGTCCGATGAGCTGGAGGCAGGCGGATCCTATACCTTCTCGACATATGTCGGCTATAACAGCCAGACTTACACTTCGGCGACCTTCGTGCTCGGCCTGCAATATACGCTGGACGGCGATACGAAGTACGACAACCTTGCAGAGGTGAAGGCTGAGAGCGGCAAATGGGCGCAGCTCAGCAAGTCCTTTACGATTCCGGAAGGCGCACAGAAGATTTCTCTGTATGTGCAGACGGAATACAACGAAACACCGACAGCCAAGGATAAAATCAGCTTCTATCTGGATGATGCGGAGCTGACCGGCGGCCGCACCCCGCAGATGACTACACTTCCGGTCACAACACAGGCACCTGTCACCACGACTGCACAGGCAACGACCGGCGGCGTCACGCAGTATTCGCTGGAGATCAGAGCGCTCCCGACAAAAACCAGCTATGTGATCGGTGAGGCGCTTGATCTGACCGGCGGTAAGGCAGAAGGCTGGATCACAGAGGGAGATAAGCACGGAGATACGTTCACGCAGCCGTTCACCTATGAGGCCTTCACGGTTGACGCTTCAGAATTTGACAACACCAAAGCCGGAACCTATCGGATCTATGTGAAGTACGGAACTGCGACATGCTCCTTTGAGGTGACTGTCAGCAGCGAGCCGCAGATCGGCACCACCACCGGTTTCCCGATCACGCCGACGAATGATCCGCGCTACGGCGACGCGAACCTTGATTCTTATGTGGATGTTTCGGATGCGGTTCTGATTGCCCGGTTCATCAATTCTGATGCATCGGCACAGATCACGGATCAGGGACTGAAGAATGCGGACTGCGACGGCGTCGCCGGCGTAGACAGCGGAGATATTACCCGCATCCTTCTTTACATTGCAAAAATCGTCACAGGAGAGCAGCTGGGAAAAGCACTCTGACGGTTTCAAACGCACAAAACAAGCGCCTGGTTGGTTTGGCGGGCTTGGGGACAGATCCCGTTCTAAACCATCACGCAGCGTACCTTTATCAACAAGCGAAAGCGCCTGGCGTAAAACCGTCAGGCGCTTCAGTTTGCAGAGAAAGCGGAATCTCCGGGGGATTGATCATGGGGCGCTCACCGCAGAAAACGGTATGCCGGAGCTCAGCGAAAGTCCGGGAACGGTCTGCCCCCGATTTCCGTGACTGTCAGCGAAGCGGCAAAGGCGGCCGGAGCCGTTCCCGCGACCGGAATGTCAACGGTATCGCCGGTGGCATTGACGAGCACCCATGCTGTACCCGCCGGGAGCGCCGCCGCCGCCGTGCCGCTCACGGGGACGCCGCTTGCAGCAGTGCCTGCCGGAACACCGGAATAGCCGAGCACCGTCTGGCCGTCCAGCGATTGCAGCGCAATCACCGGGGCAGCGGCATCAGACTGCACAAGCACATGCCACTGGAACAGGTAAACACCCGATTCCGTGACCTGTACGGCGCGGTTTGCAGGATCAAAGTGCAGACCGTTTCCGCTCTGCCGGACGGTTCCGGTCAGCGGAATCGCCGCACCGTTTGCGAGGGCGGTTTGCGCGGTCGTCAGGCGAATCTGAATCATATCCGGCTCTGACTGCGGCAGCGGCACCGGCGGATTCGGCCGCGGCGGGAACGGCTGGGGAATCCCCTGCGGAAAACCGCAGCAGCTCGCCCTGCCGAGGCTTGCATCAATCATCATGTTCCTCACTCATTTCAATCTGGATTCCAGACGGTACGTCTGTACTGTATTGTATGCGGCAGACGGAAAAGCGGTGCGGCTGCCGTTGACAATCCCGCCGGGCTGTGTTATAATGATGCTTGATCAAACGAAAGGGGAACGGAGCTGTGATTTTACTCTCTGCACAGAATATTTCCAAAACCTATATGGAGCGCCGTGTTCTGGACGATGTTTCCTTTTTCCTCAATTCCGGCGACAAGGTCGGAATCATCGGGATCAACGGCACAGGAAAATCCACGCTGCTGCGGATCCTCGCCGGAACAGAGCATCCCGATTCCGGCGCAGTCATCCGGACAAACGGCATCCGCATTTCATATCTCCCGCAGATTCCGGAATTTGACGCGCACGGCAGCGTTCTGGAACAGGTGCTCGCGCATCTGCCTGCGGATCTGAAAACCGCAAAGGAATACGAGGCGCGCTCCGTGCTGCGGCAGTTCGGGCTTGCGGACTGCGACCGCGATATCTCCGCACTCTCCGGAGGCGAAAAGCGCCGCGCAGGCATCGCCGCCGCACTCGTGCAGCCGAGTGATGTGCTCCTGCTGGATGAGCCGACCAACCACATCGACAACGAAACCGCGCAGCTGCTGGAGGATCAGCTGCTGAAATACCGCGGCGCGATTGTCATGGTGACGCATGACCGATATTTTCTGAACAAGATCTGCAAGCGGATTGCGGAGGTTGACCGCGGAAAGCTGTATCTCTGCGAAGGCAATTACAGCGATTATCTTGCGTATAAAGCGCAGCGCGAGGCGGACGCAGAAGCCGCGGAGCGGAAAAACAAGGCGCTTTACCGGCGGGAGCTGGAATGGATCAGCCGGGGCGCACGCGCGCGGGGCACCAAGTCCAAAGACCGCATTGAGCGCTTTGAGCAGCTCAAAAACCGCGAGATCCCTGCGGAGGCCGCGTCCTTGCAGATGCAGTCCGTTTCCAGCCGCCTCGGCAGAAAAACCGTCGAGCTGGAGCACATCAGCAAGGCGATTGACGGCAAGCCGCTGATCACCGATTTTTCGTATATCATCGCGCGGGATGCGCGCATCGGCATCGTCGGGCAGAACGGTGCCGGAAAGAGCACCTTTCTCCGGCTGCTGACAGGGGAGTTGCTGCCGGATGCCGGGACGATCATCACCGGAGATACCGTGAAAATCGGCTATTTTTCGCAGGAATGCGAGGAAATGGATCCCACACAGCGCGTCATTGAATACATCCGGGATACGGCCAATATTGTACAGACGCCGGACGGGCCCGTCACGGCCGCGCAGATGCTGGAGCAGTTTCTGTTTACGCCGGAGCTTCAGTGGAGCACAATCGGCAAGCTCTCCGGCGGCGAGCGGAAACGGCTGTATCTTCTGAAAATTCTGATGTCTGCGCCGAACATTCTGCTGCTGGACGAGCCGACGAATGATCTGGATATTGCGACACTGACGATTCTGGAGGACTATCTGCTGCATTTTCAGGGCGCTGTGATTGCGGTGTCGCATGACCGCTATTTTCTGGACAAAATTGCCTCTGAGATTTTTGCATTCCGGGACGGCGTCTGCACGCGCTATACCGGAAATTATTCAGACTATGCAGAAAAATGCGCACCTGCTGCGGCAGCGGAAAAGCCGAAGGCGGCTTCGGAGAAAAAAGAGCGCGTCTTTCACGGGACGGCCAGGCTGCGGTTTTCGTATAAGGAGCAGCGGGAATACGACACGATTGAGGACGATATTGCGGCGCTGGAGCAGCAGCTTGCAGAAACTGAGGCACAGATCGCGCAGAGCAGCGCAGATTATGTTGCATTGCAGGCGCTGACTGCACAGCAGGAACAGCTGACGCAGGCCCTCTCGG
>JAFZBC010000244.1:0-2584 GCA_017561965.1 Oscillospiraceae bacterium | reverse complement strand
GGCAGCGGCTGCATTGCCGTCGTTGCAGAGGCAGAGGACGGCCAGCTGGTTTCCAATGCGCTGCTGACTGTTATCGAAAAGCCTGCAAATCCGTTCTTTCCGTGCGGGCGAAGCGGATACGTCCTCGGCGTATTCACGGAACCGGCTTACCGCGGACAGGGGCTTGCAACGCAGATCATGACGCAGATTCTTGCAGAGGCAAAGCGCCTTGCGCTCGACACCGTGACGCTCTCCGCGAGCGACATGGGCAAGGGCATCTACGAAAAGCTCGGCTTTACCGTCATGCACAGCAAATTCACCGAAATGGAATGGTTCCCGGAATGAAGCACGCGGGGACGCAGACGATCCGGACAGAGCGCCTGATTCTGCGGCGCTTTACAGAAGCGGACGCACCGGATATGCTGCGGAACTGGGCAGCGGATCCGGATGTGCAGCATGAATACGGCGAGCCGGTCTATGAAACGGCGGAGGCCGTCCGCGGACTGCTTTTGCAGTATCTTGCAGGCTATGCGCGGCCGGATTTCTACCGCTGGGCAATCGAAGAACGGAAAAGTGGGCAGAATATCGGGATGATTGCATTCTGCAAGGTCTGGGAGGACTGCGAAACCGCCGAAATCGAATACTGCATCGGTGCGGATTTCTGGGGGCACGGCTATGCCGGAGAAGCCCTCGGCGCCGTGATCGAATGGACATTTGCCCAGACAGGGTTCTGTCGGCTGGAGGCCTATCACCGCGCGGCAAACCCGAAATCCGGGCGCGTGCTGCAAAAATCCGTCATGCACCGGACAGCGACCGTCGAGCGCTTCCGCAGAGCCGGGGAAACACCGGACGGCGAGATTTGCTATGCGGTTGCCAAATATACAATCAGAGAAATTGCGCCCGATGAATATGCGCTTCTGAACGATTTTCTGTATCAGGCGATTTTTATGCCGGAGGGTGTACCCGCACCGCCGCGTGAGATCATAAACCGACCGGAATTGCAGGTATATACCGAAAAATTCGGGGAAAAGCAGGGCGACGCGGGATTTGTTGCAGAAGTCGGCGGCAGCATTGTCGGCGCGGTCTGGGTTCGCATCATGCAGGACTACGGGCATATTGATAATGACACGCCCTCGCTTGCGATCTCGCTCTGTCCCGCATTCCGCGGGCAGAAGATCGGCACGGCGCTGATGCAGACGATGCTGCTGCATCTGGCACAGACAGGATACAGGCAGGTTTCCCTTAGTGTGCAGAAACAGAATAATGCCGTCAATCTGTACCGGAAGCTTGGTTTTCAGGCCGTTGCCGAAACCGGCGAAGAATACATTATGGTATACAGGTTTACGGATTCAGAACACTGACTGAAATAGAAAACAATCATCCGCAATGAAGAACGGAGCAGAACGGCGGCGGATGCTGCCGGCAAGAAAGGAAGCAACCAAATGGATATCGGAATCGACCTCGGAACGGCGAATATCATCATCACGCGGCGGCGGCACGGTGTTGTGCTCAATGAGCCGTCCGTGATCGCATTCAACAAGCGCACGGAGCGCGTGGTCGCCGTCGGCGAGGAAGCCTATAAAATGGAGGGGCGCTCACCCTCGTATATTGCGGTCGTGCATCCGCTCCAGGACGGCGTCATTTCGGACGACATTCTGACGCAGGCGCTGATCCGCGAACTGATCGACGTGGTTTCGGGTGCGCACATCATCCGGCCGCGTATCGTCATCTGCGTGCCTTCCCTGATTACAGACGTCGAAAAGCGCGCGATCCTCGACGCGGCCATGAGCACCGGCTCCCGCAAGGTACATCTGATCCAGGAGCCGCTGGCGGCGCTGCTCGGCGCGGGCATCGCGATCAACCGGCCGGTCGGCAATATGGTCGTGGACATCGGCGGCGGCACAACGGATGTGGCCGTGGTTTCGATGAACGGCATTGTGACGGCGCGTTCGCTCAAGACCGCCGGAAACAAGTTCGACCAGTCGATCATCCGCTATGTGCAGAATAAGTATCAGATTCTGCTCGGCCCGAAATCTGCGGAGCAGGTGAAGATCTCGCTCTGCAATCTGTATAACCCCGGCGAGGAGCGCATCGCGCAGGTCAAGGGACGGAATATTTCCCGCGGGCTGCCGGATCAGTGCGACCTTTCCGAGGCGGAGCTGTTTGAGGCGCTGGAGGACGACATCAACGAGATCGGGGAAACAATCCGCCGCGTGCTGGAGGAAACCCCGCCGGAGCTGGTCGGGGATATCTGTCAGAGCGGGATCCTGCTGACGGGCGGCGGCGCGCTGCTCGGCGGACTGGAGCCGTATCTGACGAGAATGCTCGGTGTGCCGTGCCGCACGGCAAAGGATCCGCTGACCTGCGTCGCGCGCGGAACGGAACAGGCCTTCCGCCGCAGAGATGTCCTCCTGGACGGCTTTGAGCGCATCGACAACTACACGCAGGCGTGAAAAGGTATCGCTGTGCGATGATTTATAATGGGACTCTCGCCCGCTTCGCTATGAGTTTGCACCGCAAACTCACCAAGCCCGCCAAAGGGACATTGTCCCTTTGGAATCCCCAAATAAGGAAAAGCAAAGCAAATACACGATTTTCATCAGAG
>JAFZBC010000243.1:0-2016 GCA_017561965.1 Oscillospiraceae bacterium | reverse complement strand
TCCCTGATTCTGTCGGAGTGAAGCCGCTGCCGATTGCATCGGGCTTCACATAGCTATACACTTTAATTATAACAGATTCCGAATGAAATGTCAAGCCGGTTTCAAGAACAAGCGCGATTTTTATGCAACATTATCAAGGTACCGGCTCTTGACGAACCACTCTGAATTGTGTATAATGAAAACAGTTCCGGTTCTGTGCGGGAAACAGGGTGCTATCGGCATCCGTTCTGCCGTGAAGGGGTACGGCATGCGGCGCCTGCAAGCGGAATGCTCCGCACAGAAAAGCGGAATCCCGCAGGGAAGCCTGACAGCGGACGCTGTACACGGGAAAGACCGGTGATGCACGGCTGCTGCTCCGCACATCGGATTGACAGGATACTGCCGACTGCCGGGGACAGGAGTCAGTTTTACGGGAGCGCCGGTGTGTGACCGGTGCTGCGTTGACTCCGAACAGGCGGCGGCCTGATGGATCCGGATGCTGCGGGAGTGGCTGCACATGATCGCAGCGGTCTTGCTGGCTCCTGCGGGAGATGCTTTTTTCGCGGCGGATTTGCCGCATCATTCAGTTCCGTCAGCCCTTTATCGGCAAACGGTCGGCCGTGCCTGCCGCTTCGGATGTGTACGGGCACCCGTTTTTGGCAGACGGCGTTTTCTATGCATGTGGGATCAGCCGGGGGGACTTTTCCGCAATGCACAGGCTGTTCGGATTCGCTGCGGTCATCATGCCGGGAGCACAAACCGGTATCCGGCCGCGTCTGATCTGAACATTCCCAGGTTCATCTTATCACAGGATTACGTAAAAATCAAGCAGTTCCGCACATCTTTGGAAACAGTCACAATCTGCACCGGAAAAGTTTGGGTGAAATTCCATGTAACCTTTTTCGCGTTTTCGAGTATTCAGAGCAAGATCGGCGCGTTTTGCAGCAGATGACCGGCGGAACAGAGAAACGGAGGGCGGCGCATGACAGTCTGGAATCCGTGGCACGGATGCAAAAAGCTGAGCGCAGGCTGCGCAAACTGTTATATGTACCGCCGGGATGCGTCGGTCGGGCGGGACAGCACGATCGTTGCAAAAACGGCGGGCTTCCGTCTGCCGGTGCAGCGGAAGCGGGACGGCTCTTATAAGCTGAACGATCCGGAAACCGTTTTTGCCTGCATGACCTCCGATTTCTTTCTGGAGGATGCCGATGCATGGCGTCCGGAGGCGTGGGCGATGATCCGCGAACGCAGCGATCTGCATTTCACGATCATCACCAAGCGGATCTCCCGCTTTACGGTCGGGCTGCCGGAGGACTGGGGCAGCGGCTGGCCGCATGTGACGGTCTGTGTGACCTGCGAAAACCAGCAGGCGGCGGACAGCCGGATCCCGGTGCTGCTCTCTTTGCCGATTGTACACCGGCACATTATTCATGAGCCGATGCTGGAGGAGGTTGACATTGTGCAGTATCTGCAAAGCGGCCTGATCGGGCATGTCAGCTGCGGCGGCGAATCCGGAGAGAACGCCCGCCTCTGCCGCTATGAATGGATCTTATCGGCGCGCGAGCAGTGTATGCGCTGCGGCGTACCGTTCACGTTCCGGCAGACAGGCGCACGCTTTGAAAAGGACGGAAAAATCTACCGGATCCCGCGCGCGCTGCAATTATCGCAGGCGAAGAAGGCTGGAATCAACACGGGAGGTGCCGTTTGAATTACGGAAAAACGATCCGTGCCTGCTTTGCCGGGTATATCGTGCAGGCAATCGTCAACAATTTTCTGCCGCTGCTCTTTCTGACGCTTCAGCGGCAGTACGGCATTCCGCTCGGGCAGATCACTGCGCTGATCACGGTGAATTTTGCGGTGCAGCTGACGGTCGATCTGCTGTCCGCATTCTGGCTTGACCGCATCGGATACCGCCGCGCGATCGTTGCGGCGCATGTGTTCTCTGCGGCGGGACTGCTTCTGCTGCCGGTGCTGCCGGAGCTTCTGCCGCCGTTTCCGGGCATTCTCGCTGCGGTGGTGCTGTACGCGGTCGGCGGC
>JAFZBC010000242.1:0-4060 GCA_017561965.1 Oscillospiraceae bacterium | reverse complement strand
TCGTCGTGGGGCATCCGGTCAATATGGACGGCAGCCGCGGGCCGCGCGCACAGAAATGCGCTGACTTCGCGGAGATTCTCCGGGAAAAAAGCGGCATTCCCGTTGTGCTCTGGGATGAGCGCTGCACGACGGTTTCCGCGCATCAGATTCTCAACGTCACGAACACGCGCGGCAAAAAACGGAAGTCCGTTGTGGACGCCGTCGCCGCCGTGCTGATTCTGGAAAGCTATCTCGCATACCGGAAAGCGGTGCCGCAGACTGAATCCTGACAGCAGCACCGCCCGCCGGATCCGCTGCTCAGTGCAGAAGCTCTGCAACACCGTCCATGACGGCACCGACCGCCCGGACGGCTCTGGCCGTTCTGCGCTTGAGCCGCTTGCGCTCGCTGCTCCCGGCGCTGCTCAGCAGATACCCTGCCATGCCCGCCGCCGCGCCGAGCGCCATACCCTTTGCGATTGCCTGAAGCTGCATGATCTCGCTCCTTTCCCTGTGGGACAGTCCTATCATGCCGCAGCAGTCCGCCGCTATGCGGTGCGGCTGCAACATTACAGAAAAAGGAAGTATTATCTTGCATAAGCTGCATCTTGTCCTTGTTGAACCGCGCATTCCCCAGAATACCGGCAGCATCGCGCGCACCTGCGCGGTGACGGGCGCGGCCCTGCATCTGATCCACCCGCTCGGGTTCCGGATCGACGATGCCAAGTTAAAGCGCGCCGGTCTGGATTACTGGGATAAGCTGGATATTTTTCACCATGATAATCTGGATGCGTTTTTTGCTGCGTATCCCGCCGCAGGTACGGAAAACCCGTATTTCTATTTCACCGCAAAGACCGGTACGCTGTATACCGACGTCGTCTATCCGGAAGAAACCTTCCTGTTCTTCGGGCGGGAGGATACCGGGCTGGATGATGCGATCCTTGCAGCGCATCCGGAACGCTGCGTGCGCATCCCGATGCGGGAAACCCTGCGCTGTCTGAATCTGTCAAATTCGGTTGCCGTCGCCGCCTACGAGGTGCTCCGGCAGCATGATTTTGAAGGCCTCACCCGTGACGGAAGATATGCGAAAGCGGGCTGGGAGCCGGAAACACCCAGAGCATATGATATCAGCCAGATCTGAGAAAGGAACAAAATTATGCTGAAACAAAAAATCAAACTGATGACAGATTCTGTCAGCGATATATCCAAGGAGCGTGCGGAGGCACTCGGCATCCATATGCTGTATATGCCGATCACGGTCGAGGGCAAGGCGCTCCGTGAGGAGCTGGACTTCACCAAAGAGGAATTCTACGGGATCATTGACAACGCCAGGGAATACCCCTCCACGGCGCAGATCACGCCGTTTGAGATTCTGGAAGCATATGAGAAGATCGCGGAAGAGGGCTATACCGACCTGATCTTTGTGACGATCGGCTCCGGCGGCTCCGGTACCTATGCGAATGCCGTCATGGCAAGAGAGCAGTTCTACGATACACATCCGGAATCGGCGGACCGCCTGAAAATTCATCTGGTAGACGGCCGCAACTATACGGCAACCTACGGCTATGCGGTCACAGAAGCCGCCAAGAAGCTCGCACGCGGCGCAGGTGTTTCGGAGCTGCTGGATTATCTGGAGGACTGGACGACACATGCCGGACTTTACTTTGTGCCGATGACGCTGAAATATGTCAAGCGCTCCGGCAGAGTGAGCGCAGCTGCGGCCTTTGCCGGTGAGCTGCTCGGCTTAAAGCCGTTCTGCCGGATCTGCAACTGCAAATCCAGCGTGATCCAGAAAATCCGCGGTGAGCAGAATATCATCCCGAAAATGGTCGAGGTCGTCAAGGCGGACATCCAGCCGCATACGCCGTACATTGTGATGCAGGGTTCGGATACAGCGCTTGCCAAAGAGTTCGGCACAGCGCTGACCAAGGCGCTCGGCTACCCGCCGGAGGCCTACTGGAATATCGGCGCAGCAATCTGCTGCAATGCGGGCCCGCATGTCATCGGTTTTGTGATCAAGCGCACGGAAGCCGATGCGGACTGAGGCGGCGGTGCGCTTTCCGATCTGACGCCTTGCAGTATCCGTCAGATACCCATACAGAAGTCTGAAGCCATAGTATTTCTGATCGAAAGTCAGAAGTACTATGGCGTTTCTGTTGACAGTGCAGCGATGTTTGTGCAGTCATTGTTACTGACATAAATCAGAATATATCATAGTGTTTTCAATCTTCCCCGCCTGATCGTTTTGTCAGCGATTTATTCTGGCTGGGCGCGGGGGCTTGGGTTGTCACCCCCGTTCCGCGGGGAGAAGTGATACTTGATTTTTCGTGCCGCTTGATTGGGCGTGCTTCTGTATGAATATCCGTCATACCTGTGTCATTTTTTTGCATTCTCCCATTGTTTTTTTCAGCATAATGTGATATAATGATAATACCAGTATACGAAAGGGGAAACTACTTATGCATGAACCGTATTACCTGACAACTGCGATCGCATACACATCGCGCAAGCCGCATATCGGCAACACCTACGAGATCGTCATGACCGATGCGCTGGCACGGTTCCGCAGGATGCAGGGCTATGATGTATATTTCCTGACCGGCACGGATGAGCACGGCCAGAAGATCGAGGAAATCGCAAAGGAAGCCGGCATTACGCCGCAGGAGCACGTCGATAAGATCGCCGGTGAGATCCGCTCGATCTGCGACCTGCTCAACACTTCCTACAATCAGTTTATCCGCACGACCGATCCGAAGCATACCAAGACCGTGCAGGATATTTTCCAGCGCCTGTATGACCAGGGCGACATCTACAAGGGCGAATATGTCGGCAAATACTGCACGCCCTGCGAGAGCTTCTGGACGGAGTCACAGCTCGTGGACGGCAAATGTCCTGACTGCGGCCGCGAGGTGCGCGACGCAAAGGAGGAAGCCTACTTCCTGAAGCTGTCCAAATATCAGGGCTGGCTGGAAGAATACATCGAAACGCACCCGGATTTCATCTATCCGGAGGCGCGCAAGAAGGAAATGCTCAACAACTTCATCAAGAAGGGCCTGCAGGATCTGTGCGTGTCCCGTTCGACGGTCAAGTGGGGCATTCCGGTTCCGTTTGATCCGGAGCATGTCATTTATATCTGGATCGATGCACTCTCAAACTATATCACCGCGCTGGGCTATGACGCCTGCGGGAATCACGGTGAGCTGTTCAAAAAATACTGGCCGGCGGATGTCCACATCATCGGCAAGGACATTGTCCGGTTCCACAGCATATACTGGGTCATCATGCTGCACTGTCTTGGCGTGCCGATCCCGAAAAAGGTATTCGGTCACCCGTGGATGCTGTTCGGCAGCGACAAGATGAGCAAGTCCCGCGGCAATGTCATCTATGCGGATGAGCTGGTGGACAAGTTCGGCGTGGACGCCGTCCGCTACTATCTGCTCTCCGAGATGCCGTTTGCACAGGACGGCTCCATCACCTACGAAACCATGATCGAGCGCTTCAACTCCGACCTTGCGAACACGCTGGGCAACCTCGTGAACCGCACCGTTGCGATGGTCAACAAATATTTCGGCGGCATCATTCCGGATGCGGATACGATCGCCGCAGCACCGGCTGAGGACTGCGACGCAGACCTGAAAGCCGTCGCGGAGAGCACCGCTGCGAAGATGACCGAGCTGCTTGACAGCTTCCATGTCAGTGACGCGGTCGAGTGCGTCATGACGCTGGCCAGCCGCTGCAACAAATATATCGACGAAACCGCACCGTGGGTGCTCGCAAAGGACGAGGCCAACAAGCCGCGCCTTGCAAAGGTCATGTACAACCTGCTCTCCGGCATCCGCATCATCGGCGGACTGTTAAAGCCCTTTATGCCGGAAACCGCAGAGAAGATCCTTTCCCATACGCCTCTTTCCGATGAGGTCGCAGCGATCGAACGGGAAATCGACCGCTATGCCGTATTCGGCGGCGTGAAGCACGGCGCTTCCGTCGGTGAGGCAAAGCCGATGTTCAACCGCATCAACGCGGAGGAGTTCATCGCGGAGATGATCGCGGCACATCAGGTTCCTGTCGCGGAGGAAGCACCGGC
>JAFZBC010000031.1:0-3949 GCA_017561965.1 Oscillospiraceae bacterium | reverse complement strand
CCGGGATCTGACGCAGCGATCTGCGGTCGCGCGCAGTGACGCCGAGCACCGGAATTCCGAGGCGGGCTTCCAGCGCTTGCAGATCCGTGCGGATTCCGGCGCGCTGCGCCTCGTCCGACAGGTTGCAGAGGAGCACAATGCGGCTGTCCAGCTCCAGAAGCTCCAGCAGCAGCACCAGTCCCCGCAGCGGCGCGGTCGCGTCGATCACGCAGAGAATGCAGGAATGCGGCGTATCCCGCAGCAGTTCCGCGGCAGTGCCCTCCTCCGCAGTTTCCGATTTCACCGAATATGTACCGGGCGTGTCAATCAGCCGGATGCGCGCCCCGCCGTACCGCAGATACCCCTCCGCGCCGGAAACCGTCTTGCCGCACCAGTTGCCCGTGTGCTGCCGCAGACCGGTCAGCGCGTTGAACAGCGTGCTCTTGCCTGCATTCGGATTGCCCGCCAGCAGCCAGACCTTCGGCAGCTTCACCGCACGCAGCGTGATCTTCTCACAGGTTTCCGCACGCAGTGCGACCGTGACGCCATGTACCGAAACCGCAACCGGGGAACCGCCCGCACCGCGCAGCTTGCAGGTGACGGCTGCGCCCGCCGTGATGCCGCGCTCGGCCAGCTGTTCCCGCTCCTCCGGCGGGGTTCCGACCTGCGCAATGACAGCGCCGCCCCCCTCGGGCAGCTCTGCCAGCGTATGAATCTCCAAAAAAACACCCCTTCATATGCATTTGTATCAGCATATGAAGGAGTGACAGATTCGGTTCCGCTCAGAAGCGGTTTTTGTAGTCGCTGAAATTGAATGTGCGCATGATCTTGCAGTTGCCGTCCGTTTCCCGCAGCGCGACCGCGGGCATCGGCATACCGGTATACATCCGCGCCTTGGTCAGTGTATTGATCGCCATGTCCTTGAACACCAGGCGTTCGCCGATTTCCAGCTTGTGATCGAAGGAATAATCCCCGAACACATCCTCCGGCAGGCAGCTCCGTCCGCCGAGGCGGTATGTGTACGGCTGCACAGAGGGCTTGTCCGCGCCGATCAGCGGCGGATGATACCGCACCTCCGTAATATCAGACGCATGGCACACCGCGGACGCATCCAGAATCGCAATGGGCATGCCGTTTTCGGTGATATCAACGACCGTCGTGATAAAATATCCGGCCTCCCAGACAATCGCCTCGCCCGGCTCCAGATAGATTTTCAGGCCGAACCGGCTTTGCAGGATCGAGATGATCTCCTCCAGCCGCTCCATCTGATAGCCCTCTCTGGTGATATGATGACCGCCGCCGAGATTGAGCCATTCCATCTCCGGCAGGAGCGCGCCGAACTTCGCAAGCAGCGCATTCACCAGATGATAGAGCGCATCGGAATTCTGCTCATAAAGCGCATGGACATGCAGACCGTTGATCTGCCTGCGGAGCTTCATCGGGAACTGCGCGACCGTCGTGCCGAGGCGCGAATACGGCGCACAGGGATCAAACTCGTCGATCTGCTGGGAGAGATATTCCGGATTGACGCGCAGGCCGACCGAAACGCCGTGCTCATGCGCCATGCCCGCATAGCGTTCCAGCTGGGACGGCGAATTGAATGTGATATGGTCGCAGATCTTCAGCAGCTCGTCCATTTCCTCCGGCAGATAGGCCGTCTGGCAGACATGGTTCTCACCGTGAAAATACAGATGGGCAAGCTGTGCTTCATATGCAGATGTTGCGGCGGCACCGTCCAGATGCCGGGCAATCATCGAATAAAACGGAAACGAGGAAAATGCCTTCTGTGCAAACAGGATCCGGCAGCCGGAGCGCTGTCGCAAGGAATCCAGTATTTGCAGATTCTGCTTTAATTTTGTCTGATCAATCAGATAACACGGGGACGGCAGGGCTGACTCCAGCATCGCTTTCACACTCCTTTGCGGCTGAATATAGACACTGTATCTAGTATAGCATATTCTGCCAGTTTTTGCAAGTGCTTCGCCCGATTTTTGCAAAAATCCGGCAAGAAACGGAAAACAGAGCGCAATACTTGCATTTTTCGCGGAAATATGCTATAATAGTCCCTGTATAAGCACGGAATCAAATGCAAAAAGCAATTCAGATACAGGAGTGAATTTATGGGAAGAAGAAGACGGATCCGGTGGGACCGTGTGCTGATCGTATTCGGCCCGATCCTGCTGCTCATCATCCTGCTCTTCGTGAAATGTCACCACGGCGATGAGGAGGATCCCGGTAACACGGATCCCGGAACAGTCGAATCCATGACGGTCAGTGAATCCGTTCCGGACTCCGCTGCACAGCCTGCACAGAGCGAATACCGCGACCTTGTGCTCGTTGTGGATGCGGGACACGGCGGCAACGATACCGGCACGAACAATCAGGCCGAAACACGCTTTGAAAAGGACGACAACCTGCGGCTTTCCCTGGCCGTGGAGGATGCGCTCAACCGGTATCCCCATGTGCAGGTCATCATGACGCGGGAAACGGATGTGTATGTCGATCTTCAGGAGCGCTGTGACATCGCAAACAATGCAAATGCGGATTTCTTTCTCTCGCTGCACCGCAATTCCGCATCTGCCGGCAACGGCGTTGAGATCTGGATCAACAATGACTCTGCCGGTGACGTCGCAATGGACAAGCTGATGGCAGAGTACATCATGGAGTGGCTGGAGCAGGTCGGCATCTCCAACAACCGCGGCATCAAAAAAGGTCTGCGCAATACCAGCGTCGAGGCCGAATCCGAGAACTATTACGTCAACCGCTTCACCAACATGCCGAGTTGTCTGGTTGAGATGGGCTTCATGACCTCTGAACTCGACAACAGCAATTTCGATACCAAGCTCAATGAATATGCCGATGCGATCGCCGGCTCAGTCATGGAGCTGGTCACGGACAAGGGCATTTACACAGAACAGCACGGCGTTCCTGCAAGCTGGAGTACAACAAACAGAAAAGGATAAACATACAATGAAAACAGTACGTTATACCGATTTGAAACGGCTTGCAAAGCAGGAATGTGATGCAAAGCAAAGACTTGCGCTGCTCGGCGACTGTGCCACGCAGCAGCTTGCGACCGCGATCCGCGGCGAATCCGTCCGGCGCGGATTTCCGCTCGATGTGCTCGATGCAGACTATGATCAGATGGAGGCACAGCTGCTGGATCCGGGCTCTGAGGTCTATGCTTTTTCACCGGATTATATCCTGCTGTTCGCATCTGCGGAAAAGCTCAAAAAGCGCTTTTATGACACCGTTCCGGCGGAGCGGGCCATGTTTGCGGAGCGTGAGCTGGAACGCTTCTGCGGGCTCTGGAATGCGATTCTCTCGCACTGCAAGGCGAAGATCCTGATGTTTGATTTTCCCGAGGAGCCGGACGCCGTCTTCGGCAGCTATGCGCTGCGGACACCGGCCTCCTTTGCATTTCAGGTCAGAAAGCTGAATCTCCGCATGAGCGAGGTCATGGCGACAGACTACCCTGCCGTGTATCCGCTCGCACTCGGCGCCGTGCAGACGATGCTCGGGCGCGAAGCGTTCTTTGAGGACCGCTCATGGTATCTCGCCAAAATGGCCGTGAAAACCGACGCGCTCCCGGCCGTCGCCGCAAGAATCATGGATACGGTCACGGCGCTGGCGGGCAAGGTCAAAAAATGCATCGTGACCGACCTCGACAACACGCTCTGGGGCGGCGTCATCGGTGACGACGGCATGGACGGCATCCAGCTCGGCGAGCTGGGCGACGGTCCGGCCTTCGCGGCACTCCAGCGCTGGCTCCTGGAATTAAAGCAGCGCGGTCTGCTCCTCGCAGTATGCAGCAAAAACAATGACGATACGGCCAGAGAGCCGTTTGAAAAGCATCCCGAAACCGTACTCCGGCTTGAGGATTTCGCGGCGTTCGTCGCCAACTGGGAAAACAAGGCAGAGAATATCCGTCAGATTCAGCAGACGCTGAATATCGGCATGGACAGCTTTG
>JAFZBC010000241.1:0-3096 GCA_017561965.1 Oscillospiraceae bacterium | reverse complement strand
GGCTAGACGGAAACAGTCCCTAAGCTTAGTATGGGGGCAACGCCTCCATTATGAAGCCGACGAAGTCACTTTTAATACAAACTGAAACGGGCACTTCCAATCTTCGGAAGCGCCCGTTTTGTTTCATATTACAGGATTTTGAGCAGCGCTCTCACGCTCTGTTCGCCCGCGATGCCGCTCTCACTTCACTGCGTCGAATGCCTGCGCGATATCCGCGATGATGTCATCGACATTCTCCAGACCGACGGACAGGCGGATCATACCCGCATTGATGCCCGCTGCGACCAGCTGCTCATCCGTCAGCTGGCGGTGCGTTTCAGAAGCCGGATGCAGCACGCAGGTACGGATATCCGCAACATGCACCACATTCGATGCCAGCTTCAGCGAATCCATCCAGTTCATCGCGGTCGTTCTGCCGCCCTTGATGACGAACGAGATGACACCGCTGCATCCGTCCTTCAGATAGGTCTTTGCGCGCTCGTGATACTTGTCGCCCGCAAGTCCCGGATAGCTGACCGACTCGACCTCCGGACGGGTCAGCAGGTATTCCGCAACCTTCTGCGCATTTTCGCAGTACTGCTTCATGCGGAGGGCGAGCGTTTCCAGGCCGAGGTTCAGATAAAATGCGGCGGTCGCGCTCGGATAGCAGCCGAAATCACGCATCAGCTGCATTCTGCACTTGATAATATACGCCATGTTGCCGAACTCGCGGACATAGCAGACACCGTGATAGCTCTCATCCGGCTCCGTGAACTCCGGGAACTTGCCGTTGTCCCACGGGAACGTGCCGCAGTCCACGATGACGCCGCCGCCCTGCACCGCATGGCCGTCCATGTACTTGGTGGTGGAGTGGATGACCACGTCCGCGCCGAACTCCTTCGGACGGCAGAGGATCGGGGTCGGGAAGGTGTTGTCCACGATCAGCGGCAGGCCGTTGTCATGGGCGAAATCCGCAAACTTCCTGATATCCAGCACAGAGAGCGCCGGGTTCGCGAGCGTTTCACCAAACACGCAGCGGGTGTTCGGCTTGAGCGCCTTCTGGAGTTCCTCTCTGGAGGCCTCCTGATCGACGAAGATGCATTCAATGCCGAAGCGCTTGAGCGTGACCGCAAACAGATTGACCGTTCCGCCGTAGATCGTTCCGGTGGAGATGAAGCTGTCGCCTGCATTGCAGACATTCAGGATCGAGAGCAGGCTGGCCGCCTGACCGCTTGTCGTACACATGGCAGCAACGCCGCCCTCCAGCGCCGCGATCTTCTTTTCAACGGCATCCACGGTCGGATTGGCGAAGCGGGAGTAGATCGGCTCCGTCGGCATATCGAACAGCGCCGCGATATGTGCAGTGGAATCAAAGGTGTAGGTTGTGCTCTGGACGATCGGCACGACGCGCGGATCGCCGTTGCCCGGCGTATAGCCTGCGTGCAGGCACTGTGTTTCAATTTTCATGGCTGTAAACCTCCTGAAAGAGTACGTTGATTTCTGCAAGCAGAAGCAGATAACAATATTATAGAATACTTTTGCGATTCTGTCAAGCACCGCCCGCAAAATAGTCAGAACGCCACGGATGCGTAATAATCCTCCAAAGTTATACGATATGTTTATATTCAATGATATATCATAATAAAACAAACAGGCAGAAATAAAGCTATGCGGCGGTGTGCCGCATAGCTGCCAGGAGAAGTAAAATCAACAAAACATAGGGGGGATTGGGGGATTTGAAACGAGGCCTCCCAGCCTCAATATCAAGTATAACCTATAAACATAAACGTAAGCTGAATACAAAATGAACAATCCATGAATAAAAAGAAAGAAAACTGTGAACGTCCGTCATAGTATACATCAATTTTCAAAATTGTATAATTGTATTTTTTTCGTGTGATTTCTTATCATTCTTTGCGATACCACTTGACAGTTTTTCTTTTTATATGGTATGATAGCAGTATGGGATATGATATGCTGCATATCATAAGAAAAAGAAACGGGGGTTTCAATATGAAACAACTTCTCAGAAAGCTGACCGCTGCTGCGGCCTCATTCACGGTGACAGCCGCACTGGCTGCGCTGATGCCCGCCGGAACGCTGACCGCATCGGCTGCATCCGACTACTGGAAATTCGATTTCGGCGGCGGCGGTGTCGAGGGCGGCTATACCGGCGTCAGCGCATCCGACGGCTACAACGCCGGCAGAGGCTACGGCTTCTCCAACGGCACAAACGTCACGAATGTCGGTGCATCCGGCGGCGGCGCACTCAGCGATGCCGTGCGTTTCAACAATTCCACGCCGACCGGCGGCTACACCTTCTGCGCCGACGTCCCGAACGGCCTGTATCAGGTTTCCGTGTGGCTCGGTGATACGAACCGCACCAGCGTCGCGATCGAGGGCATGTACCAGATCATGAACCTGACCGGCAACAACGCGTACCACACCTTGCAGGTGCCGGTTTCGGACGGTCAGCTCAACATCTGCGCCTGCGAGGGCAAGGCTGGCTACGCTTTCACGATGTCTGCACTGGAAATCAAGAAGATTTCGGATGAGGCAAAAACGAACCCGACGATCTGGGTGTGCGGCGACTCAACAGTCTGCAACTACTACCCGCTGAATTCCTCCGGACAGGCCGGCTGGGCGCAGATGTTCCCGGATTACATCGACAATACCAAATGGCAGGTCATGAATATGGCGACCTCCGGCCAGTGCGCCCGCGGCTTCATGGACGCAGGACAGTTCACGGTCATTGAGAAAAACGGCCAGCCCGGTGACATCTATGTCGTGTCCATCGGCATCAACGACACGAACGCGAAGAACAACACAACCGAGGAGCAGTACGCGGAAATTCTCACCGATATGGCACAGCGCGCGATGAAAAAGGGCATGCGTGTGATCCTCGTGCAGCAGCAGGGCAGAAACGGCGACTGTCAGCGCAGTCCGCTGCTGACCGGCCGCTGGTATAACGGCGCGGTCGCTTCGGTTGGCCAGAAGCTCAATATCGAGGTCGTCAACCTGTTCCAGCTGTGGCAGGTTTACTGCCTGACGAAATCCGTCGATGAGGTCAACGCCATGTATATGGACGACGGCCTGCACCCGAACCGTTCGGGCGCG
>JAFZBC010000240.1:0-4396 GCA_017561965.1 Oscillospiraceae bacterium | reverse complement strand
CGGTCGCCCTCCATGAGCTTGGTGACAGGGATTCCCGTCCAGCGCGCCACGATTCTTGCGATTTCATCCTCTGTGACGGCGTCACGCAGCAGCTTGGATGCACTGCTGCTGTTTGCCGCATTTTCAGCAGCTTCGATTTCCTTTTGCAGTTCAGGGAGTTTGCCGTACTTCAGCTCTGCGGCCTTGTTGAGGTCATACTGCCGTTCGGCGTTGTCGATCTCTGCTTTGAGCTGTTCCATCTGCGCACGCAGTTCCTGAACGCGGCTGATGCCGCCCTTTTCGTTTTCCCACTGTGCTTTCATCTGCGCGAATTTGTCACGCTGCTCTGCGAGCTCCTTCCGGAGCTCTTCCAGATGCGAAGCGGATACTGCGTCGGTTTCCTTTTTCAGCGCAGCCTCCTCAATCTCCAGCTGCATGATTTTACGCGAGATTTCGTCCATTTCGGTCGGCATGGAATCCATTTCCGTGCGGATCATCGCGCAGGCCTCGTCCACCAGGTCGATCGCCTTATCCGGCAGGAACCGGTCGGAGATATAGCGGTTCGAGAGCGTCGCCGCTGCAATCAGCGCGGTATCGTGGATCTTAACGCCGTGGAACACCTCATAGCGCTCTTTCAGGCCGCGGAGGATCGAGATGGTATCCTCAACGGTCGGCTCACCGACCTGCACCGGCTGGAACCGGCGCTCCAGTGCAGCGTCCTTTTCAATGTATTTGCGGTACTCATCCAGCGTCGTCGCGCCGATGCAGTGCAGTTCACCGCGGGCGAGCATCGGCTTCAGCAGATTGCCTGCGTCCATGGCGCCGTCCGTTTTGCCCGCACCGACGATCGTGTGCAGCTCGTCGATAAACAGCAGGATCTTGCCCTCGGACTTTTTGACCTCCTGCAAGACCGCTTTCAGACGCTCCTCAAATTCACCGCGGTACTTTGCGCCCGCGACCAGTGCGCCGAGATCGAGCGAGAAGATTGTGCGGTCCCTGAGACTGTCCGGGACATCGCCGCGTGCGATTCGCTGGGCAAGTCCTTCTGCGATTGCGGTTTTACCGACGCCCGGCTCACCGATCAGAACAGGGTTGTTCTTTGTTTTCCGGGACAGAATCCGGATGACATTCCGGATCTCGGCGTCACGGCCGATGACCGGATCGAGCTGATGCTTCTTTGCGCGCTCGGTCAGATCCTGACCGTATTTTTTCAGCACGTCATAGGTTGCCTCCGGGGTTTCGTTCGTAATGCGCGTATTGCCGCGGATTTCTTTCAGTGCAGTCAGCACCTTTGCCTCTGTGACATTGAACTGTGTCAGCAGCTTTTTGACCGTACGGTCGCCGGAACGCAGCATGGCGAGGAACACATGCTCCACGGAGATATACTCATCCTGCATCTGCTTGGCGATTTCCTCCGCCTTGTTGTACAGCTGCTCGGTTTCGTTGGATACATAGACCATGCCGGCCTGTCTGCCGGAGCCGGTGACATGCGGCAGCGCCGCGACCTCCTTTTCCGCTGCGTTGGCAAGCGCCTCCGCAAGGACGCCGATTCTCTGCATCAGCTGCGGGATCAGACCGTCTGCCTGCTGCAAAAGGGCCGTCAGAATATGAATCGGCTCCACGGCGTTGTTCTGGTAGCCGGTGCAGAGCGACTGCGCATTCTGCATGGATTCCAGTGTTTTCTGTGTCATACGGTTTGCATTCATGATATAAACCTCCTTTACTCTGTTCAGGGCATCAGGAGTTCCGCCAGATGCTTCGAGCCAAAGCGCTCTGAAAATCTGCGGAGCCCGAGCTTCAAATCAACATCGTTATAAGCGTGATCATCCAGGAAGGATTCGCTCATTTCACCGATCCGTGCATAGAAAGCCATGCCGGTCAGCAGGTCATCAAGCGTGCAGTCTGCGGTGATGCGGTCAAGCTCCGCTTCGGCTTCCCGGATCTGACCGTTGTCGATCTTTTGGAGCAGTTCCGCTGCCGTTTCCCGTTTTTCAGGCGCCAGCGGCAGCAGCTCCGTACAGGAGCCGACCTCCATTCCGAATACGTTTTTGGCGATAGCCCGGCACAGCAGCCGGATCTGTCTGATGATATAATCTTCCTGATACATAAAATATTCTCCTCTCAGCATATAAAAATAAACATTCGGTTTGTGATATGCTGAAAGGCTTAATTGTCCATCCGTACCTTATTGCGTACAGGAGTTCTGCGGCAGGGGAGCGCAGTCTGCGAACATACCGTGTTCTGTACGGCAGCTGCATCCGGCGTATCTGTGAGATTTCGCCTCTGCCGGATCCCGGACTGCGGTTCCTGCTTTTCGGAACTGGTTTCCTGTCCGGAAAGCTCCGTGCAGATGACCGTGCCGGTGATATGTTCAACAACGGCCGTACCGTTCGGCAGTGCCGCCATACAGACTGTCTGCACGAGCAGCAGGAAGATCACGCGGAAACGGATCCTGCCGGTTTCAAGCCTTGCCTTCATCTGCGCCCTCCTTTCTCATTGTTTGGCTGATTTCCTATGTCTGGAAGTATCCCGCGACGGCCTGTTCCGCCGCGTTTTTATCGGGCAGCGCTGCAAAATAGGCTTTCAGCGCCGCATCGACCTGTTTGATATACAATCCCATGGATTCGCCGAGCTCCTGCGATGATACATGGCTTTGTGCATTCAGCCGGAACAGCCGGTTCCATGTGCCGTCCTCGATCGTGTAATCGTCCCGGCTGCATAGTCCGTGCGCTGTTTCCTGCGCCGCCCACGTATTGAAAAACGCGGTCGCATCGTCGATCAGTGCCTTGCTCTGTGTCCGGAACGATGCGTGCAGCACGCCGACTGCGTGCTCCGGATGCCGGTACAGCTCCACGCGGTAGCGGATTGTCGGCTTGTAGCGGTAGCGCAGGGGACTTCGGATCGTCAGCATTCCGTCCGCCGCCTGCTCCTGCAACTGGAACAGTCCGGTCATCTGCTGGGAAAGCGTTTGCAGAATATCTGCCATCCGGCGCTCCGGCGTGACGTACCCGACGGTTTCCGCAAGGATCTGGTTGATCAGATTGGAACGGCTCGTTCCGCGCGCATACGCCATGCGGTCAACGGCCTCGACGACATCCTCTGACAGCACAAGGCTGTAAACTGCCTTTTTCATACCGAACACCTCTTTTCTCATCGTCTAATAATATTATACTCGCATTATGTAACTTGTCAATAGGATTATATAATATTTCACGCAACTTTCACAAACGCTTGACGTTCCGGCACATTTGTGGTATACTATATAAGATAAAAAACGTGCTGCTGCACGAAAGGAGCATCATGACTATGCAGACTGAGAAGCTGTATGAAAATAACGCGTATCTGCGTCGGTTTACGGCGACTGTGCTCTCTTGTGAGCCGCTTGCCGACAAGAAGAAACGTACCGACGGAGCGGAGTACGCCGTGATCCTTGACCAGACCGCTTTCTTCCCGGAGGGCGGCGGTCAGACTGCCGATACCGGCAATCTCGGCAATGCCGTTGTCAGCGACGTGCAGGAAAAGGACGGCGAGATTCTCCATTATGTGGATGTCCCGCTGCCGGTCGGTGAGGAGCTGGCTGCTGAGCTGAACTGGGAGGAGCGCTTCCGCAAAATGCAGAACCATACCGGTGAGCATCTGATTTCCGGTATCATTCACAGTCAGTTCGGGTACGAAAATGTCGGCTTTCACCTCGGCACCGACGGCGTTACGGTTGATTTCAGCGGCGTGCTGACCGAATCGGAACTGGAATTTGTCGAGTATATTGCAAACCGCGTGGTCGGCGAGAATGTGCCGGTCACTGTTTCCTATCCGACACCGGAGGAATGCGCGGCAATGGAATACCGCTCCAAGCTGGCGCTGACCGAGGGCGTCCGCATCGTGACGATCGAGGGCTGGGACGTCTGCGCTTGCTGCGCGCCCCATGTTTCGCAAACCGGCGCGGTCGGCGGCATCAAGATCCTTTCCTGCGAAAACTGGAAGGGCGGTGTCCGGATCCGGTTGCTGTGCGGACTGGATGCGCGTGACGATTATCAGAAGCGCCTGGACAACACCGTGCGTATCTCGAATATGCTCTCCTGCAAACAGCTGGAATCTGCGGACGCGGTGGCCAGACTGATGAAGCAGTCGCAGGCCGAGCGCGAGGAATCTGCAAAGCTCCGGCGCGCTCTGCTGGATATGAAAACAGCCGTCCTGCAAAAGACGGACGGCAATCTTGTGATATTTGACGATCTGCTGGATAACAACAGCCTGCGGAATCTTGTCAATGCGGGCGTTCCGCTTGCAGGGGGCGTCTGTGCGGCGTTTCAGGGCAGCGACTCGGACGGCTACCGCTACATCATCGGCTCTGCAAATGTCAAACTGCGCGCATGGGCAAAGGAATTCAACGCGGCACTGAACGGCAGAGGCGGCGGCTCCG
>JAFZBC010000239.1:0-1941 GCA_017561965.1 Oscillospiraceae bacterium | reverse complement strand
CTCACCGCAGTGAGCGAAACACTTTTGCGTTCAAGAGCTCCGCAAGGGGTGAATTGCCGCAAAGCGGCAAGAGGGGACGCCCTGCGATAGAGGGCGTCCCCTTTCATTGAACTGTTATTCCGCTGTCGCCATGCGGCGTTCGATGGCACGGAAGGTTTTTTCGTCCACCTCAAGCAAAGAGCGCTTGTCGTCCTCAAACTTGATCGCAATGGTATAAATTCCTTTTTTCTGCATCGCAGGCGTCGCATGAAGCCGGATCTTCATCAGGCAGCCCGGATCCAGCACGCCGGTCAGCATCAGCGAATTTCCGGAACGGATAATGTCCTCTGTCATCAGCTCATAGCGCGTGACAAATTCCGGCGTCAGGAAAATATCATCCATCTTTTTCATCGTCCCGGAGATATACGCCAGCTTGCCGGTCATGCAGAAGACACGGCAGCCGGTATAATCCCCGGCAATCACAATATTTCTTGCAGATGCCATACAAAACACCTCCTTCCGGTTTATGCACCGTCAGAATCCTCCGCAGCGGGCTCGCCGGGATCGGTGTCACCCATTGCAGCAAAATTGAAATCCGTCGTCAGCAGTTCAAAGCGGATGCTCTCCATGTTCATGCCGCTCTGTGCAAAGAACAGCCGGTTCGCGGTAAAGCGGGAGAACAGCGGGATCCGCTTGGTGAACGAAACCGGCTTTCCGCCCGTCCCGTTCCATGTGAATGTCCCGCAGGCCGTCCCCATGCTGAACAGCGTCACAGGGATCTGTGCAAGCTCGCCCTGCTCCGAAGCACCGGTGATCGTCACGCGGTACCAGCCCGGCTGATTGACCGTCAGCGCAAAGGCATAATTCGTGCCCTTGTCCGTGCAGATACCGGCAAGCGGGATCGTCAGGTCACTGTCAAGCTCGTAGAACACCACCGGCTGACCGTCATCGGTTTCGTCCGCCGGACGGTTCCGGATCTCAGCCTCGGTTTCCTCACCGAGCAGCCGCTTCATTGCATTGGTATGCATCAGGAACCGGCAGATATTCGCAGCCGAGCGCTGGAGCTCTGCGCGGGTCAGTGTTCCGCTGCTGAGCGCCTCCATGATATTGTCATCATGCTCGACGCAGTCCGCACAGACCATGTACACATCATTCTGCGCGCGCACCATCGCCGCCAGATCGCGCTTATCGGGTTCCATGCCGCGCTCATTGATATTCGCCCACCAGTCGGTCATCAGGAAGCCGGTATAGCACCACTCCTTCCGGATGATCTCGGTGCAGAGGTCATAATTGCCCGCCGTCCAGACGCCGTTGACAGAGCCGTAGGTCGTCATGATTGACTGTGCGCCGCCCTCCTTGACCGCCAGCGCAAAGCCGCGCAGATAGATCTCGCGGAGCGCGCGTGCGGATACCACCGAGTCAATGAAATGCCGGTTCGTTTCCTGATTGTTCGCGCAGCAGTGCTTGACCGTTCCGGTCACGCCTGCCGAGCGCAGTCCTGCAAGCTCCGCGCAGGCCATCAGGCCGGTCAGCTTCGGATCCTCTGAAAAATACTCAAAGTTTCTGCCGTTGAGCGGATGCCGGTGAATATTCATGCCCGGCCCGAGCAGACAGTCCACGCGGTTTGCGGTCATTTCCAGACCGACGCAGGCGAACAACTCACGCACCAGTTTCATGTTGAAAGTCGATGCAAGCAGCGTGCCGTTCGGCAGGCTGAACGCCTTGGTGCCGCAGTCAAGCCGCATCCCGGAAGGGCCGTCCGAGCAGCAGGCCGCCGGAATGCCGTATGCCGTCAGCGCATCGGAAACACCGCCGAAGGCCGAAGCCGTACCCGCGGTCACGCGCGGGCTGCCCATGCCCTCACCGCGGACGATCTGCGCAAGCTCTTCGTTGCTGAGCTGCGCGATGAATGCTTCCATGGAAACCCTGCCGTGCAGCACATCCGCCAGCTGATAACCGCTG
>JAFZBC010000238.1:0-11562 GCA_017561965.1 Oscillospiraceae bacterium | reverse complement strand
CCATTTGCTTATCCGTATTTTTCATGCGAAAAACCGCCTTTCCATAATATGCCCTTCTATTATAATGCAGAACCGGGAAAATGTCAAGTATTATTCGGCCGGGGCGCAGCAAACATGCGAAGTTGTGTCACTGCCGGTTCCCCGGAGATTCTGTATCCTGTACATGCTGTTCCAGCCAGTGTGCAATGCCGTCCGCGTCATTGGATGCGATCACGCCGGAGGCATATGCTTTCAGTGCGTCGTCAGCGTTCTCCACAGCATAGCTTTCGTCCGCTGTCTGAAACATGTCAATATCATTCTGACCGTCGCCGAACACGATCAGTCTGTCACAGCCGAGCAGCGCTTTCAGTTGCCGGATCGCATTGGCCTTGGTCGCTGCCTGCGGCATCATTTCCAGCCACTGCGCACCGGAATAAATATCAATCTGATATACGCAGCGGAATATGCTGCGGTATTTCTCATACAGCGGCAGGAGCTTTTCAGGCTCGTCAATGCATGTGATATAAAAGATGCGTCCTGCGCAGAGCGCCTGCGTACTGTTTACTGCACGGGTGCGGACATCGCCGTTCCGGCTGTTCAGAAAGCGCCGCATTCCAGGCGTACAGAGCGCCGGAATGAACGAAAACTTCTCCTGCCCGCCGATGTCGGCATACACAATCGGATATATTTCATGCACGAACAGATCTGTCAGCAGGCTCTGTACGCCGGTATCAAAATACTGCTCCAGCATCCGGTCGCCGGTCACATTGTCAATGATAAATGCACCGTTGTACACGATCAGCGGAATTTTCGCCGTCATGCCCGCGGTGACCTTTTTCGCGGTGTGGAACGACCGCGCCGTTGCGTAGGAAAACAGCATTCCCTGCGCTGTCAGCCGGTTGATCACGCTGTTTGTATATTCCGACGTGCGCTCGCTGCTCCGCAGCAGCGTACCGTCCAGATCGGAAACATATAGTGTCCGCATGTTGTACCTCATCATTCCCCGGTCAGATACCAGAACAGCATCATCGCCGGAAACAGCAGTGCCATAAAGACGCCGAACCACGGCAGCAGTTCTATATGATCGGCACATTCTGCAGCAAACGGTGCCCGTCTGAGATACCGGATTGGGATGCGGTCACCTTTTCTGTGGTACCGGAACCAACCGGACTGCGCACAGGTACAGGTAAATGTTTCACCGTCTACCGTATAGCGGACGGTCTGCCAGTATGTGACACTGCCTCTGTGTGAAGTACTGGCCGACTCCAGCACGACGGCCTCGGTACGGCCGCTTTGTGTTCTCCAGTAAATCCGCATACAGATCAGATACAGCGCAATCATCAAACTTGCCGCGAGCCACAGGATAAAGAGTGCGCGGGCAACAGGAACCTGCATTTTTATCGGAAGGAATTCAGTGACTGCACCAAAACCGAATGCTGTCAGATCCAGCAGAAAGATATGCGCCAGTGTCAGCTGGTACTGCTTTTGGAAACGGTCTGTTTCAAGTGCTGCATATGCCGCAGACGGCTTTCCTTCCGGATAATGGAGCACAATCCGTTTTCCGACATGAATCGGTGTGTCAGTATCTTGACGTTCAAACCGGAACTGATACGGCTGTTCATCCACGAGGAACTGCACGGTATAGCGGAAGGTCGGAGCCTCGCCGCCGTTGATCTGCCTGCGCTCTGTGACAGAACCTCGCGTGCGGCAGGCATACGAGCTGCGCCGCAGGATCTCCCGCAGTTTGAAAAACTGCCGGATGATGAAAAAGAACTCAACTGCCAGTACAATACAGATGATAAGCCCCAAAAACATGGTGTGTGCTCCTTAGAGAAGTTCTGTGATGGCTCCGGTCATAAAATACAGCAAAATGCCGGTATACAGCAGCAGGAACAGAATGGCGAGGATGCTCCAGAACAGAGATTGATCGTTACATTCTGCAACAAAATGTGCGCGCTTGAGATACCGGATGGAAATGGGATCGCCGAACTGATACATGTGAAAGTTCATGTTTGAACGGGTATCGGTAAAAACAAAGGATTCACCGTCTGATTCATATCCGACTGTCCGGATCATCTGTTGTTTTCTGAATCCGGGGGTGCATGAAAGCACGGTGCCGACCGTCCGGAAGCTCTGCGTGTGCCAGAAAATGCGCAGCCCGATGATGAAACCGCCGGTCAGCAGCAGTGACAGAACAAGGATCAGTGCGCTGACTGTGACTGCCGCTGTCAGGAACCGCGAGGGCAGCGCCATACAGAGCATTGAACAGAAAGTGGCTGTTCCTGCAATCAGAAAGCCGTACCGGATCAGCGCCTCTGTGCGCCAGTGAAAGCATTCGGTATCATGCAGCGCACAGCCGCGAGCGGGATGTTCGGATGGATAAATGACCGGCAGCTCCTCGCCGGACTGCATCGGATCATCCGGTTCATGATGCCGGAAACTGCAAATATAGGTCTCGCCGTTCACCGTGTATTTTACGGTATATTCCCAGCGGCGCGGAGCGAATAATCCGACTTCCTTCCGCGAAAGCACGATGCCATTGCATCTGCCATCGTAGCTGCTGCGCCGGAAGATTTCCTGCAGAGCACGGAAATGCTTCCCCATGCAGTATAATTCCGGCGGGATCAGAATGCAAATCAAAATCAGTACGATCATAACAGTTCTGTGGGGCAGGGGAGCGCTTTCAGCAGATTATCCATGCGCGAGCGTGTTGCGATCCATTCGCTGAACGCGGTCGCGGAGCCTGCTGCGATGCCAATACGCAGTGCCTCCGTGATTTCTTTGCCGGTCGCGCAGCCCGCGAGGAATCCGCCGAGCATCGAGTCGCCGGAGCCGACCGCATTTTTGACCTCGCCGTGCGGTGCGGAGAGATGCCAGATGCGGTTTTCCTCATTGAACAGCAGCGCGCCGTCTGCGCCGAGGGAGAGCAGCACATGCTGCGCGCCCATTTCGATCATCTGTCTGCCGTAGGGGAGCGCATCCCACCATGTCACGATCTCATCAATGCCGAACACGGAACAGAGCTCGCGCAGATTCGGCTTGACCACGAACGGATGCTCTGCGAGTGCAGCGCGGAGCGCCTCGCCCTCTGCATCGACGGCAAAGCGCACGCCGGTATCGGCCAGCGCATGCATCATGTCCGCGTAGAAGGTCGCAGATGCTCCGGCAGGAACGGAGCCTGCCAGCACGATGTAGTCGCCGTCGCCGTATTTGCGCAGCTTTTCCTGGAGCAGCTTTGCGTCAGAGGGGGAAACCGCGACGCCTCTGCCGTTCAGCTCCGTGACCGTGTCGTGATCCTTGACTTTCAGATTGATGCGGTTCATCTGGTTCGGCAGCACGATCCAGTCCGTCGGGATCTGGGTGCGCTGGAGCTGTTCCGCGATCATGGTGCCGGTCGTGCCGGAAAGGTAGCCGTAAACGGTTGTCGGGATCTGGAGCTGCTGCAAGATCAGCGAAACATTGACGCCCTTGCCGCCCGCGGTAATGCGCTCGTGCGAGGTGCGGTTGACGCTGTTCCGGACAAGCGGTTCTTCCAGCAGAACGGTGTAATCCACGGCGGGATTCATGGTGACGGTAGCAATCATCAGAGATACTCCTTTTTCAGTGATACGGCTGATTGGGGATTCGGAAAACCTGCTTTCATTATAGCATATTATACTGCAAAAAGCAAGCGGAGAGCGGTGTTCTTTATGATACAAGCCCCCTGCCGGAGAGCTTTAGATCAATTCAGGCGGGCGTTGCCCGCAAAAAGAAGGCACACCTTCCGATGTGCCTTCTGAACATGGTATGATCAATTCTGCCCGGGATGCGGAAGAACCGTTCAGTCCTCCTCCGGCATATCCCAGTTGTGCCACACGTTCTGGACGTCGTCGTCATCCTCCAGATGCTCAAGCAGCAGTCCCATCTTGCGGAGGGACTCCTCCTCGGTCAGCGTGACGTAGGTGCTCGGGACCTCCTCAGCCTCTGCGGACGTGACGAGATATCCCTTTGCGGTCAGACCCTCGCGCAGTTCGCTGACAGCAGACGGATCGCAGACGATTTCGATGCTGTCCTCGGAATAGGTCATATCGTCGCCGCCGAGCTCCATGACGTCCTCCAGCACAGCGTCCTCCTCCAGCTCACCCTCGTGCTCAATGACGATGATGCCTTTCTGGGAGAACAGGTAGGAAACGCAGCCTGTGGTGCCGAGATTGCCGCCGAACTTATCGAAGTAGTGGCGGATATTGCCCGCGGTGCGGTTCTTGTTATCAGTCAGGCACTCGACGATGACGGCCACGCCGTTCGGGCCGTAGCCCTCGTAAGTCAGTGCTTCGTAGTTGTTCTTGTCGCTGTCACCGGCAGCCTTTTTGATCAGGCGGTCGATGTTGTCATTCGGCACATTGTTTGCCTTTGCCTTTGCGATCAGATCGCGCAGCTTGCTGTTGTTGTTCGGATCGGGGCCGCCCTCTTTGATGACGACCATCATCTCACGGCCGATCTTTGTGAAGATCTTCGCCTTGACGGCATCCGTTGCTTCCTTTTTCCGCTTGATATTATTCCACTTGGAATGTCCGGACATGAAGAACGCCTCCTATTCTGAAAAATCGTGTTCCTGCTGAGTTTCCTGCCAGATCACGGCGAAAAGCTCGCGCAGTCTGGCGGTCTGCCCGCAGAGATATAAATATCCGAACAGGCATTCAAAGCCTGTTGCCTTCCGGTAATCCGCCGGGGTTGCGTGCTTCGGCACGCTGATGCCGCTTGCATTTCTTCCGCGGCGCAGAATATCCGCTTCCGCCTCTGTCAGCAGATCCGCGATCCGGCCTGCCGCGTCCGCCTGATAGGCGGCTCTGACATGGGCAACGGCCTGCTGGTGCAGCTCTCTGGCCGGGCGGTTTGCCTCCCGCAGGAGCGTTTCCCGCACCATGACCTCATAGACGCTGTCGCCCAGAAATGCGAGCGTCAGCGGACTGTACTGCTTGGCCTCGTCCGGTGTCAGCGGCTGCTGCGTTTCCAGAAAATCAATCGACATAATCGAACTCAAAACCGTTGATCGAAACGGTCACGCCCTCCTTCGCGCCCATTGCCTCGAGCTTGTCAATGATGCCGCTGCTGCGGAGCACACGCTCGAAATACTGGAGCGACGACCAGTCGTCGGGATTGATCGTGCGCATGATCGGTTCCATGAACGGTGCATCAACCTGATACACACCGTCACTGTCGATCTCAACCGTAAACTTCTTCTGTTCCTCCGGCGCCTTCTCCGGAACAGCCTCCGGCTCAAAGCGCTTGACCGGCGGCAGTGTTGCGAGCGTCGCCGCAATCTCGTCGAGCAGCGGCTTTGTGCCCTGCGCGGCGGCTGCGGAGATCACGAAGAACGGCAGTCCCTTGTCAGCGATATAGCTGTGGAGCCGTTCAATCTGTGCTTCGTCCGCAAGATCGGCCTTATTCGCCGCAACGATCTGCGGACACTCGCTCAGCTCCTCGGAGAAATTGCGGAGCTCCTTGTTGATCATTTCAAAATCCTCGATCGGATCCCGCGCCTCGCTGCCGGAAACGTCGATCACATGGACGATCAGGCGGCAGCGCTCCACATGCCGCAGAAAGGCATGTCCGAGCCCGGCACCTTCAGCGGCGCCCTCGATCAGGCCGGGGATATCGGCCATGACGAACGAGCGCTCGTCATCGAGCCGGACAACACCGAGCACAGGCTCCAGCGTGGTGAAATGATAGTTTGCGATTTTCGGCTTGGCAGCCGATACGACAGAGATCAGCGTGGATTTGCCCACGTTCGGGAATCCGACCAGACCGACGTCCGCGAGCAGCTTGAGCTCTAGGATGACGTCGAACTTTTCGCCGTCAAAGCCGGGTTTGGCAAAGCGGGGAACCTGTCTGGTCGAGGTCGCAAAATGCTGATTGCCCTTGCCGCCTCTGCCGCCCTTCGCAAGGATGACGGGTTCATCGCCGGAAATATCCGCCATGACTCTGCCGCTTTCCGCCTCCCGAATGACCGTGCCGCGCGGCACCTTGATGACCAGATCGGGGGCGCTTTTTCCGGTGCAGCGCTTGGCAGCACCGTTCTGCCCGTTCTCTGCAACATATTTCCGCTTATAGCGGAAGGAGATCAGGGATGTGAAATGGTCATCGGCAACAAACACGACATCGCCGCCCTTGCCGCCGTCGCCGCCGTCCGGTCCGCCCGCCGCGACATATTTCTCGCGGTGGAAGCTGACTGCGCCGTCGCCGCCGTTGCCGGCCTCGATGCGGATCCTTGCCTGATCCACGAACATAGACATAAACTCACCTCATAAGAAATCCCCCTGCCGGAACAGCAAGGGGACTATGCGGTCATCGCATAAGCGGCACCGCACCGGAACGCTCCGGCACGGTACCGTGCTTTTTCTTACTGCTCGACAGCGTAGACGCTGACGCGCTTGCGGTCACGGCCGTAACGCTCGAAACGAACCTGACCGTCGATCGTCGCAAACAGGGTATCATCCGAACCGATGCCGACATTGTTGCCCGGGTGGATGTGTGTACCGCGCTGACGAACGAGAATGTTGCCGGCCAGCACATACTGACCGTCGCCGCGCTTGACGCCCAGGCGCTTTGCCTCGGAATCACGGCCGTTCTTGGTGGAACCGACGCCCTTCTTGTGCGCGAAGAACTGCATGCTAATACGGATCATTGAAATACACCTCCGTTTTCAGATTGTGCTGTCTGCCTCAGGAGCCGGATACTGTGACGCGGAATGCGTTTCCGCTGTCCTCCGCCAGTGCCTGAAAATGCAGCAGCAGCCCGTTAAGGATTCTGGAATGCACGGGATCCGGCTTTTCAAGCCGAATCGAGATCTGATTCTGTTCGTTTGCCGCCGGTGCGACCGTAACGCAGTCCTCCGGTGCGCCGAAGCAGTCCGAAAGGAGTGCGGAGGTCAGCTGAACGGCAGAGGACACAGCCGCACAGAGCACCGAATAACCGGCATCCTCCGTATATTCGTCGTGTCCCGAAACAGTACAGGAAATCAGCATCCCGTTCTGACGCATAAAATGCGCTTTCAGCATAGCCCGTGCTTATTTGCTGATAGAGTCGATGCGAACCTGCGTGAACGGCTGTCTGTGGCCCTTTGCACGCTTCTGGCCGCACTTCGGCTTGTAGGTGAAGACGCGGATCTTCTTGCCCTTGCCGTTTGCGAGCACCGTTGCGGTGACCTTTGCACCGTCAACAACCGGTGCGCCGACGGTCAGACCGCTCTCATCGCCGATGGCTGCGACCTGATCGAAGGTGACGGTATCATCAACCTCAGCTGCGAGCTTCTCAACGCGAATGACGCTGCCCTCTTCAACCTTCAGCTGCTTGCCGCCTGTCAGAATGACTGCATACATGGTATTGTGGCACCTGCCTTTTCCATAATCTCGCTGCGAACGGTGCGCTTCTGTCCGGAAACGGGCAGACTACGGCTTAAACCGTCCAGCATGCGGCTTTTTCATTATACAAAATTTTCGCCGGTTTGTCAAGAGCTGACGAAAAGCCGCCGGTAGAATGATCGGCGGCTTTTCGCAGTATTTTTGTGAAATATCACTTGTTCTCAAATTCTTCTTTGGTGAACTGCTTTGCGATATACCTGAGCAGGCGGGTGACGTCCGTTCCGGTGACGCCGGGCTCGCTGTCGCAGTCTGCATTGACAAGCCCCTGATCGGTGATCTCGGCGGTTCTGTCCTCTGCGGCAAATCTTGCAATCAGCACGGCGTCCGAAACGTCAATGCTGCCGTCGCAGTTTGCATCTCCGAGCAGCGTCGGCTTTTTCTCCGGCGCGGCCGTGGTTGCGGCAGGTGCCTGCGTTGTGACTGCCGGAGCCGCAGTCGTCACAGCGGGTGCAGCAGTCGTCACAACCGGTGCCGCAGTTGTCACAGCGGGTGCAGCGGTCGTTTCGGCGGGCTTTGTGGTTGCTGCGGGAAGCTCCGGATCGTAGGTGTCCCAGTCCGGCAGCTCGTCCAGCGTGATGCAGTAATCGCTCGTGTAGATCTTTTTCAGCTCGGCCGGATCGGTCAGCTCTGTCAGATAGCGCTGATACCACGGGCAGAAATACAGCCACGCGGCCTTGTCATTGAGCAGGTTCTCCAGCGACGGGATCGTGTCGTTCTCGCTCATGACGACCATTTTGCGGCCCTCTGTCTGCGCGACCATCGAATAGAATGTCGCGGAGATCGCACTCGGATTCGGGTCGTTGTTATTGATCGCGTTGTACTTGTCAATGCCCTGGAAATCGACGTATTCGTCGCCCGGATACCATTCGGACGCATGTGCGGAGGTCGAGCCCGTCCAGATCCAGAGCAGATTGTTCAGCTTGTACTTGTTTGTCAGCTGATCCCACATGTAGCGGTACAGCGCCTTGCAGGCCTCGGGGCCGTCCGCGCCCCACCAGAACCATGCGCCCTCCGCCTCATGCAGCGGACGGAACAGGATCGGCACACCGGCGTCGCGCGCCTTGCCGAGCTGCTTTGCGAGGTTTTCCAGATCGGCGTCAATCTTCTCACGCTCCCATGTGCCCTCCTTGACTGCATTTGCAGCGCTGAATGTTGTAAAATTGTTGCCGTTTGCTGCGGATTTCACATAGAACGCGACCTCGCTGCTGCCCTTTTCGGTCGGGACATTCCAGTGGAACGTCACGGTCGGGATGCCGCCCTTGTCCTTGTACCACGCGACCACGCGCTCCGGCGCGTCGTCCTCATAGGCCTTCGTCGTGTTGTAGAACAGGAAGTCGATGCCGCGGATCGCGGGCTGCTTGCCTGTCTTTTCCTGAATATACTCAAATTCCGCTTCGTTGTCTACGAGATAGTCGATCTCTTTGCCCTGCGATTTCCATGCATCCTTATTATAATTGTGTGAACCGCAGTATTCCTGCTGACCGGAGAGGATATGCTTTCCGTAAACGCTCCGCAGATAGGCATAGAGCTTGCGGGCTTCGGTGCTCGCGTTCGGATTGCACGGCGCATCGTCCGGCGTGAAGCTCGTCAGATAGGCCGGGGCGTCCGTCAGCCTGATGTAGTCAAGGAAGGTATAGCCCCAGTAGCTCTTGATCGTGATCGTGTTCTCGCCCTTGTTCAGATGCACGTAGCCCGCGGGTAGCTCCTGCCAGCCCTTGCCGGAGTTGAACGGGAACAGCACTTCGCCCTGCGATTCGCCGTTGACCAGCAGATACTGCGTTTTGTCGGGCTTTTCCGGATTGCCGAAGCACTGGATATAGCAGATATTCAGCGCATAGTAGCCGTCCGCCGGTGCATTGACCGTGACGGTCGCGGCGGCGTCCTTGCGGTCGATGTAGACATAGCTGTCGCCCGACCAGCCCTTCATTTCGCAGACATTGCCGAAGCCGTCCTCGTCGATCTGCTCCCATGTGATCGGCTCACGGTTTTCGCAGTCTGTCAGCGTGCCGCTTTCAAACTCGACCTTGATCTCCGTGCCCGCCGCGGCAGTCGTGCCGACCGGGAACGTGAGCGCACTGATGCTCAGCATCGCTGAGATCAGCAGTGCCGTTGTTTTTCTCTTTTTCATGTTTGTAACCTCTTTCAGATAAAATCTATCATCAGCTCCGTGCGGAGCCGTGTGACCTTTATATATATGTATCGCTGCGCAAGCGGACTGCGTTTTTGTTTCTGTTCCGCTGCTTATTGTTCAGCCACCAGATAAAACCGGTGGATTCGCCCTTCGAGATACCCCTGTTCCCGGCAGAGCTGTTCGGCGGCAAAAAGCTGCTCACGGCAGCGGTCTACGGAAAGATCCGGGAACTCCCATTCGATGATCCGTGCAAACCAGACCAGCGCGCCGACGTCATAAAACCGGATCGGCAGATGCACTTCTCCCTGTTCGCGGATCGTAAAGCCCGCCTGTCGGAACTGTTCTGCCTGTTCTGCAAGCGCATGCTCCGGGAACGGAGCCGGCGCATCCGGCATAAGCAGTTCGACCAGTTCACGGTCATTGTCCCGCCCGACCTGCTGCGTCACAAAGACGCCGCCGGGTCTGAGGACGCGCTTTAATTCGCGGACGTCATAGCTGCCGTGCCGGTTCAGGATCACATCGAACGACGCATCGTCAAACGGCATTGCGGATTCGTCCTGCATGGGGCGAAAGTCGATGCCGAGCGGGAGCAGACGCTCCCTGCACAGCGCGATATTCGGCGCCCAGCCCTCTGTGGCCGCGGTCTTTTCATGCGGGTGATTCAGCGACAGCAGAAACTCCCCGCCGCCGGTGTCCATGTCCAGCAGACGGTCATCCGGCCGCAGATACCGCCGCAGAACCTCTGTGAGATCCCACGGGAGGTCGTCGTCCCCGGACTGCATTCTGCCGTCAAGGTACGAAAAATCCCAGCCGTGCATCTGTGCCTGACGCTCCTCGGCCTTCCAGGTTTCGAGTAATTCAGTTTTATTCATCATAACTGCTCCTTTTCATCATATTCATATTTCCGATATGACAGGCGCAGCCTGACAGCAGGATCGTGTCCCGATACAGCCTGCTGTCAGCGCTGCACCGGGCAGTTATCTCGCGGCATCATCTTACTTAACTCCTTATGATTATCCCAGATACAGAAGTTCAGCTTCGGGGAACTGATTGCGGAACTCCCCGATGTTTTCAAGGATATCCCCAATGTGTTCCATGACGTCGTTTTTGTCTTTTTCCGAAACATCGTGGGTGCGGACATAATCCTGCACCTGTCGGAACTCCTCCGTGAGTTCCGGAAGTGCATCGGTCGGTATGGCAAACTGCGTAAGCCAGTGAAGCTCCAGCGCTTTGATTGCCGGTTCCCACACATTGCGCCATGTGCTCTGAAAGGAAACATGCATGGAGTCACATGCGCCTGTAACCGGATCTTCGATATCAAGTGTTACGGACATCTGTTCTCCGCCTTTCGTGCTGTGCGCCCTGTCGCTTATTTCTCCAGCTCCATGATCATATCCACTCTGCGCTGATGCCGTCCGCCCTCAAATTCGGTGAACAGAAACGCATCGAGGATCTCCTTTGCAAGCCCGGAGCCGACAACGCGTGCGCCCATGCAGAGCACATTTGCATCATTGTGCAGGCGGGTATACTTTGCGCTGTATGTTTCTGAGCAGACCGCCGCGCGGATGCCCTTCATCTTGTTGGCAGTCAGGCTCATGCCGATGCCTGTCCCGCAGAGCAGAATGCCCATATCGGCTTCTCCGTCCTGGATCTTCTTGCAGACTTCCTTGGCAATGACGGGATAGTCGCTCGGGGATTCGTCGGTGCCGCAGTCGATGTACGGCATCTCCTGATCCTCCAGATATTCCTTGACGATCTTCCGCAGATCCGCTGCGGCGTGGTCACTTCCGATTGCGATCATAATAGTATACCTCCTGAATAGTATGTGTTATCCGATCTTGACTGCCTGCAAATAGCTGACGGTCAGATCCTCCGGAAAAACCGGTTCCGTGTGCATCGCAGCCATTGCGATGCCGCACGCGGACTGGTCGCGCAGGTGCATCGGTGCTTCGAGGAAGCCCTCGCAGCTCTCGTGCAGAATCGCGGCGCCGTCCCCGATCACCATGACCGGTTCGCTGTAATGCTCGATCTGTGCGGCGATGTCGCCCGCCT
>JAFZBC010000030.1:0-4390 GCA_017561965.1 Oscillospiraceae bacterium | reverse complement strand
TGCCGGAAACGGTGTTCGTCCAGACGCCGAGGCGGCCGAACGTCTTGCGGTCGGAAAGCGACTCGACCGGGCCGTTGCCATACCAGGTGACATCCTCAAAGCCAGCGGGCATCGTCATCATGGAGCCGACGCGGATGAATTTGCCCATGCCGGTGCCGCGCGCATCCACACTGAATCCGACGGTCACGGCGCCGCTGTCCTCGATGCCGTAGCGGATCCGGATATTTGTTCCGTTCTGGAGCTTCATGGAAACGGTGACGATCTTTGCGCCGTCCGCCTCGGAAAGATCCATGCCGGTGACGGAAGCATTGTTCATGGCAAAGCGCCAGCCGCCGTCAAACTTGCTCTGATTCTGGCTGCCGCCGTCGTTTTCAAACATGCCGCGCCAGAAGTTCGGTGCCGGGCCTTCGGTGAGGAGCACCTCGCCCTTGTAGGTGTAATTCTTGATACGGCCGCCGCCGTCGATCTCAAAGCTGAAGTCATCGCCCTTGACGGAGTAGCCGGAGCCGCTCTTTGTCACAGAGGTCTTGCCCTCGGAGGCGGTTTTCACGACCTTCGGGGACGCTGCCGGAACCTCAAACTGTGCGTAGGAGAGCTCTGTTCCCTTCGGAACGATCTTGTTGCCGGTCTTTTCGCAGACGGAGATATTGAGCAGGAACTCATCACCCGCAGCGATGGAACGCGGCATGGTGAACGATGCGGTGATCGTGCCGTTTTTCTTTGCAGGAACGTCAATATCGGTGCAGGCGCCGCTGTCACATGCAATACCGTTGCGCAGGAGCGTCCATTTCACGTCAAACTCGTTCAGATTTGCAAAGCTGTTCTCATTGAACACATTGATCTTCCGGTTCTCGATCATGGAAGAATCTGCGGTGAACCAGAAGTTCTGATACTGATACTTGACCTCGTACAGCTCCGGCTGCGGGGTTCTGTCCGGGCAGATGAGGCCGTTTTCGCAGAAGCTGCCGTCGTTCGGACGGTCGCCCCAGTCGCCGCCGTAGCCGAAGTAATGGCCCGGCGAAAGGTCTGCATACAGATTCTTCTGCGCATCCTCGGTGGAGTAGTAATCCCATTTGCCGTTCACCATCGCGGAGCCGGTCGCAGCAGTCGTTTCTGTGACCTCAGCACTGTAATCAAGCCACACGAGCACGGAGGAAGCATCTGCGCCGATGGCCGGGGCGGTGCTGTTCTGTGCGCTGATCTCCGCTGCGGAGAGTGCCTTGTTATACACGCGTGCGAGGGAGATCTCACCGGAGAGGCGTCTGCCGTTCGATGCGTCATAGCCGATGCCGAGCGGGGTATTGCCGCCGTCGATGCCGTCAGCGAACGAATCGGAGGCGAGCAGCTTGCCGTCGCAGTACAGCGAAACAGTGCCCTTGTCATACACGCCGACGACCTGGTGCCAGTTGCCGGTCCAGTTCGACGGGAATGCTGCGGATACGGAATTCCAGCCGCCGTTGTGGACGAAGAATTCCAGACCGGTGCCGCTGCTCTGCGTTTTCAGAGCGGCCTGATTGTCACCGATCGAGAGGAAGATCTGGTTCTGTGCCGTGGACGCGGGCTTGACGATCGCTTCAAAGGTGAAGGACTTGCCCGTGCCGGAGAGTGCGCCCAGATAGGAGGTATCGCCGTCCATGAGCGTGTATCCCTTGCAGGAAACGCCGGTCAGCGAGCCGTCACCGGCGCTGCGGTTGAAATCGGATTCGCCGGCCGTGACCGTGCCGGTCTTGCCCTTTTTGTCGGTGATCTGATATGCCTTGCCGCTGCTTGCGAAGCCGCCGAGCGACACTGCTCTGGACTGGTCGCACCAGTCCCAGATGAAGCCGCCGAGCATGTTGTCGGCGCTGCGGATCGAATCCCAGTATTCCTTCAGTGCGCCGACGGAATTGCCCATTGCGTGATCGTATTCACACATGACATACGTCATTTTGCCGTTGCCTGCTTTGCTGCGGATACCGTCGGAGCCCGGATACATCTGGCTGTCCATATCGGTACCCATGCTGCCGCCCTGACCTTCACTGTGAACCGGGCGGGTGTAGTCATGGTTTTTGAAATACCAGATCATGTCGCGGAAGATGCCGTTTCCGAAGTTCGGATCACTGGTATATTTCATTTCGTTTCCGATGGACCATGCAACGATTGCCGGATTGTTCTTCAGACGCTGGAATGTTGTTTCGGTACGGTTGATGCCGAGCTCATAGAACCAGCCGGTCTGCGTGTTGTTGTCGCCGTACATCAGGCCGTGGCACTCCATGTTCGTTTCCGCCAGCATATAGAGGCCGTAGCGGTTGCAGAGCCAGTAGAGATAGGAGTCATTGGAATAGTGAGAGGTGCGGATCGCGTTGATGTTGTTCGTTTTCATCAGGCGGACGTCCTCTTCGATCGTCGTCCGCGGAACCGCCTTGCCGTGGAACGGATCGGTGTCGTGGCGGTTGACGCCCTTGAAGCGGAGCATCATGCCGTTGATTTTCATCGGCTGCCAGCTCTGCGTTGTAACGCGGTAGGCGCTGTCCACCTCAGTGCGGGTGAAGCTGATCTCGCGGAAACCGAGTTGATGCGAAACGGTTTCGATCGCGCCGTCGCTGTTTTTCAGTGTCAGCACGAGCGCGTAGAGGTTCGGGTGCTCCGCAGACCAGAGTGCCGGATTCAGCACCTGCTTGGAGGTCTTGACCGTCGTCGTATCGCCGGAGCCGACGGAATCGACAGCGATCGAAGTGCCCTCTGTGATATTGTTGCCGCTTTCGTCGATCACGGCCACGTCAATGCTCATGCCGCTGACGGCCTTGGATGCCAGATTCGTGACATTGACCGAAAGGTTCAGTGCGGCATTTTTATTGTTGTCATCCAGATCCGTGACGACCGTGAAATCGGAGATGCTGACCAGCGGCTGGCTTGTCAGATAGACGTCACGGAAGATGCCGCCGTCATAGACCATATCCTGATCCTCAAACCAGGTGCCGTCGCAGAACTTGTGGACCTCAACCGCGATCAGGTTTTCGCCCTCGGTGAGGTAATCGGTGATGTCGAAGCGGTGCGGGCTGAACGTATCCTCGCTGTAACCGACCTCCATGCCGTTCACATAGACATAGTATGCGGATTCCACGCCCTCGAAATGCACAGTGATTCTGCGGTTGTCCGCGAGCATATCCGGTGAAACGGTAAAGGTCTTGCGGTACAGGCCGACCGGGTTGTAGTTGGTCGGTGCCTGCGGACAGGGCACATTCCCGTCATAAGCGCTCTGCCACGGCAGACCGACATTTGTATAGATCGGGAAGTCAAAGCCCTGTCCCGTCCAGCTGTCCGGCAGCGTGACGGTTTTCCATCCGTTTCCGGCAGAATAGCCGGGCTTCATGGCGCCTGCGTTCAGCAGCGGCTGCGCGTCGCCTGCATTCTGCACGACGGTCAGCTGCCAGTCCTCGCCGGGGCCGGTGAGCATCTGCATGAACGTGGATTCCTCGCGTGCATCGTAATCAAAGCACGCCTTGGCTGCGGCTGCCTGATCCTGATACGGAACAAGCGAGAGAGCCGCAGGTTCGCGGTTGACGGCGAAGACATCTTCTGCGCCGTTTTTGCCTGTCCACTCATTATGGGTGAACTTCTGTTTGGTCGTATCCGATCTGCGGGCGGGTGTGAGCCCCAGGGATACGCTGCCGGATGCCGCCTGAACGGTCATCCAGCCTGTCGGCATTGCCGTTGCCAGAATACTGACAGCCAGCAGCGCCGCGCCGAGTCGCCGGATTGATTTCATGGTTTCCCCCTGCCTTTCCTGTATATGCGGCTTCCCAATTTCATTTCTCAAATTTTGCTTTTTATATCTCCGCATATACTAATTCTATAATACCATTATACCAGCGATGTCCATACAAATCAATGTCTGTTTTGTAGAATAACTGGATAAAACAAAGAGATGTATGTGCATCTTTAACGAAAACACCGCAATATTGTATGAAAAACGCACAGAAATGTCTTTGGCAGCCAATAATCGCAATAAATGAAGGCACCCCGAAGGGTGCCTGTACAGTCAAGATGTATGTTCGGTGTGATCACGCAGTACAGAAAAATCCGACGCCACCGCACCGGTTGGGCAGACAGCTTTGCATTTTCCGCAGCGGATGCATTCCCCGGAGCAGATCTCCTGCGGGACGTCGAGCTGCATGGGGCAGACGGCAGTGCATTTCCCGCATCCGATACACTTTGCACTGCTGACCTGCATCTGAAAGCAGGCGAAGCGGTTGAACAGTGCATAGAACGCGCCGAGCGGGCAGAGATACCGGCAGAACACACGCGGGATCTTTACCGAGAGAATCAGAATCGCAAGCAGGATCATGAATTTCCATGTGAACAGCACACCGGCCAGCTTCCGGAGCGCAGGGTTCAGCAGCACCATGGG
>JAFZBC010000237.1:0-2220 GCA_017561965.1 Oscillospiraceae bacterium | reverse complement strand
GTTCGACTACTGCTGCGTCCATGCGGCACTCGCCCTGAAAGATCTCGGCTTTGAAACGATTATCGTCAACTGCAACCCGGAAACCGTTTCCACGGACTACGACACCTCCGACAAGCTCTATTTTGAGCCGCTGACGCTGGAGGATGTTCTCCAGATCTACGAGAAGGAAAAGCCGGTCGGCGTCATCGCACAGTTCGGCGGCCAGACCCCGCTGAACCTTGCAGCTGACCTGAAAAAGAACGGCGTCAACATCCTCGGCACCTCGCCGGAAACGATCGACCTCGCAGAGGACAGAGATCACTTCCGCGCCATGATGGATAAGCTCGGCATTCCGATGCCGGAATCCGGCATGGCTGTCACCGTGGATGACGCACTGGAAATCGCAAACCGCATCGGCTATCCGGTCATGGTCCGTCCGTCTTACGTGCTCGGCGGCCGCGGCATGGAGGTCGTCCACGATGACAAGATGATGCGCGTTTACATGGAAGCTGCTGTCGGCGTCACGCCGGACAGACCGATCCTGATCGACCGCTTCCTGCATCATGCGACCGAGTGTGAGGCTGACGCAATTTCCGACGGCAAGGAATGCTTCGTTCCGGCTGTCATGGAGCATATCGAGCTCGCAGGTATCCACTCCGGCGACTCCGCATGCGTGCTGCCGTCGCTGAACCTCAGCGAGAAGCATGTCGCCACCATTAAGGAATACACCAAGAAAATTGCTGTTGAAATGGGCGTTTCCGGCCTGATGAACATGCAGTACGCGATCGAGGATGACACGGTTTACGTGCTCGAAGCGAACCCGCGTGCATCGAGAACCGTGCCGCTGGTTTCCAAGGTCTGCGCGATCAACATGGTCCGCATCGCAACGCAGATCATGACCGCAGAGCTGACCGGCAAGCCTTCTCCGGTGCCGTCGCTGCATGACAAGAAGATTCCGCATCACGGCGTCAAGGAAGCGGTCTTCCCGTTCAACATGTTCCAGGAGGTTGACCCGGTGCTCGGACCGGAGATGCGTTCCACCGGTGAGGTGCTCGGCATTTCCCCGAACTTCGGTGAGGCTTACTTCAAGGCGCAGGAGGCAACCCAGACCAAGCTGCCGACCGGCGGCACGGTGCTGCTCTCCGTCTGCGATATGGATAAGCCGGAGCTGCTTGCGATTGCACGCAAGTTCAATGCTCTCGGATTCAGCATCCTCGCAACCGGCAAGACCTACGATATGATCGCAGAGGCAGGCATTCCGGCTGAGAAGATCAAGAAGCTCTATGAGGGCAGACCGAACATCACCGATGCGATGACGAACGGCAAGATCGACCTCATCATCAATACGCCGGCGGGCGCTGACAGTCTGCATGACGACAGCTACATCCGCAAGGCGGCGATCAAGTACCGCATTCCGTACATCACCACGATGGCGGCAGCATCTGCAACGGCAGAGGGCATTGCAGCGGTCACATCGCAGGGCGGCGCACTGAGCGTCAAGTCGCTCCAGGAATTCCACAGCGAGATCACCGAATAATCCGGCAGGGATCCTGCCGCAGAAGATCAGAAACCGGTAGGGGAGCAGCGCATTTTTACACTGCTCCCTCTCCGGATTTTATACAGCCGCTACGAGGAGGATTTTATGGAACACGAATACAGAGAAAAAATGTCACAGCAGCATTATGATGCTGAACAGCAAAGACTTTCTTATCTGAAGGGTACCCGCCGTACCGAGGTCGCAGATGCACTTGCGGAAGCAAGAAGCCACGGTGACCTTTCTGAAAACGCCGAATACGACGAGGCGCGCAACGAGCAAGCCCGTCTGGAGGATGAGATCAAGAAACTGGAATATACGCTGGAGCATGCGGAGATCATCTCCGCAATCTCCGCGGATACCGTCAGCACGGGTTCCGGTGTCATCCTGAGCAGAGCAGAATTCAACGGTCAGCCGCAGAAGATCGAAACGCTCCAGATCGTCGGCCGTTCCGAGGCGGATTACGAGCAGCATAAGATTTCCGATGACTCCCCGATCGGCAAGGCGGTTCTCGGCAAGCGTGTCGGCGATACCTTTATCGTGGAGGCACCGGTCGGCATTATGACCTTTACCGTTCTGGAAATTTCCAGCACAGGCGTATTTGAAAAGCATCCGGAGGGCTGAGCATGAGCGAACAGAATCTCAACGAACAGAATGTGCAGCAGCCTGCTGAGGACATTGACGCGCTGCGTCAGGTGCGTCTTGAC
>JAFZBC010000236.1:0-4957 GCA_017561965.1 Oscillospiraceae bacterium | reverse complement strand
GGTAAAGGTCTTGCCGCCGTCGGTGCTGACGCAGAATTTATACTGCGCATCCTCTGCGGTCGGCGCGTCCTTGGAATAATGCCACGAGGAATTGAAATAGGTCGCATAGGCATAGACCGTGTTCGGATCATCCGGCTCAATCAGCAGCATGGTCGGCTTGGAACCGTACTGCGACGGAATGCCCGCGCACTTGTTCCATGTACTGCCGAAGTCGTCGCTGTAAGCGACATCGCCGCTGTCCTTGCTCGTGTTGAAGATGCGGTACTTGCCGCCGCCGAGCTCTGCGATGGCCGCCTTGCCGCCCTTGGACGCAGGCGTCATGCCCTTCCAGGTCTTGCCGCGGTCAAGGGTATAATACGCAGCGGCGGTATTGTTCGTATCACCCTCTGCAATGCGCACCCAGACATCCGTATTCTGCGGGCAGACCGCGATCGCGGACGTGCTGCCCATATTCGGCTGATACTGCTCGCCGACGACGTCCACGGCCGTATGCCGGAAGCCGTCGTAGTCACCGATCGCGGAGAGGTTCAGGCCGTCCGGCGTGGATGCGAAGTCCAGCGCCACGACCTCCTCGATGCCGTTCGGGTGGAACGTGAACTTCGGGATCTTTCCGGCATCGGTGCTCCAGAGGTTTTCGCAGATGAAAACGCCGTTGCCGGAGGTGATGAACATTCTGTCCGGATTGCGCGGATCGGTCACGACGGTGCCGGACCAGTGGATCGCCTTTTCGCGGATCCACGAGAAGCCGCCGTCCTGGAGATACTCCGCGACGAGCGGGCCGCCCCAGCCGTCCTGCTTGCCCGGCGTGATATTCTGCCAGGTCTTGCCGCCGTCCAGCGAACGGTAATACTGATCGCCCCAGCAGGCGCCGTGCTCGTCCGTCCATGCTTCCCAGAGCTGATCCTCCCACTTGCCGCAGGTGCCTGCAATCAGGTGATCCGGATTTGCAGGATCCGCCCAGACGGAGCCGAAGCCGCGGGTGCTCTCCAGCAGCTGTGTGACCTTTCCGGTCTTGGGGGAATAGCGGTATGCACCGCCGGACTGTCCGTTGAACGCCAGCCCCGCGATATAGGAGATCAGCAGGTCGCCGTTCGCATCAAGATTGATGCGGGACGGGAACACGTCGGTCGGCAGATCCGCGGACAGCGCCGTGAATTTGTCGTCCTTCACGTTTGCGGCATGGACATTGACCGTGCCCTTTGCAGAGGTCGCCACATAGACCCTGCCGCCGGAAATCGCGATCGCGGCGACGCCGTTCTGGTTGTTGTAGGCATCTGCCGTCACGGAGCGCGCGATGTTCTCCGTCCAGGTCGGCCACTTGGTCGTGCTTTCAAACAGGCCGAGCGCATCGTAGCTCTCGACAGGCTTCCATGTTTCGCCGCCGTCGGTCGATTTGATCAGCGCGGATTTGCCGCACGCGACATCACCGCCGGCATAGAGCGTCTTCGGGTTGTCGGGATCGACGGCGATGGATTCGCCGCACTGTCTGCCGTCGCCGTTGCCCATGACCTTGATCTCTTTTGAGATGTCAAACTCGCGGAAGGTCTTGCCGCCGTCCGTCGTCTTGAACACCACGGTTTTCTCATTGGAAAAATACGCGCATCCGCAGAGAAAATAGACCGTGTTGTCATCGGTCGGGTCAATCGCCATGGCATCCACCGAGAGCAGACCTCTGTCCGCGTCATTGATGAATCCGAGCAGCTGTACCCACTCTTCCTTGTCATAGTCGTACTTGTAGGCGCCGCCGACGTCCGTCCGCGCATACATGACCTGCTTTCCGGTCACGATGCCGGACACAAAGCCGCCGCCGCCGATGCGAAGCGTTCCCCATGTCATAGCATTTGAAGCGTCTGCCGTTGCCGCGGTCGCATGCAGCAGGGAACACGGTACAGATGTTCCGAGCAGAGCAAGCGCCGACAGCAGCGCAAGACTGTGTCTTAGTTTGTTGGCGTTCATATTCAGTTGCCCCCTATAAATAATATATAATCAAATCTACCCGTAAACGGACACGGCTCTCCACTTCCGTATCCATTCGTATTATAGCACAGCAAAATCCGGATTACAATGTCAGATTCCGTCCGCTGCATGTTGTATTCTCACTTCTTTTCTGCGTGTACGTCCCGTTTGTGAAGAAACTGTTTCCGTACCTTTAACGCTCTTTTTTTACAGTTTTCATATGATTTTCACATTGCAGGGTATAATAAAAGCATAGGGTATGAAAAATACGGACGGCCGGATGACGGCGGTCCTGCAATATGAAGAAAGAGGTGCTCACGATGTTTGAACGCAATGAAAACGGTTTTAACCTGAACAATACGCAGGAGCTCGGCAGCAATCCTGTTGAAAGCATAATGCAGCAGGAGCCCGCAGGCGGCAGCTACTATTCTCCGAGAAGCGGCGGCGCAGGCGGCGGATACATTCCTCCGGCCGGCAGCTTCAATGACGGCGGCAGCGAACCGCCGAAGAAGAAGCCGCACAAGGGCCTCAAGGCACTGGCGCTGTTCGCAGGCGTTGCGTTCATCGCATATGCTTCGATCCAGTGCTATCAGTACGCAACGGAGAATCCCTCCATCAAGTCCTTCCTCGGAAAGCAGAGCAGCGAAATCTCCGAGGACATGGATGCGCGTCCGGATTCGGCCGCGGAGAGCAGCACGGCAGCGGATGACGGCAATGCCTCCGCAGTCGCCACCTCCAAGGCGGAGCCGATGTCCTTCTTTGAACTGACGGCACGCAAGGATGCCATGACCATTCCGGAAATCGTCAAGAAGGTCACGCCCGCAGCGGTCGGTGTTTCCTCGACCTTCGTGCTGAAAGGACAGTCGCAGATGACCTACGATCCGTTCTCGTTCTGGGGCTTTGCGCAGCAGCAGACGCCGGATCAGGAAGCGAACGCGACCGGTACCGGCATCATCATGCGGGACAACGGCGACGGTTCCTATTACGTGATCACGAATGCGCATGTTATCAATGATACCAGCCAGTACAATATGGGACGTGCAACGTCAGTACAGGTCGTTCTGAATCCGGACTGCGAATGCTATAAGGACTATGAACGCGAGCTGGATGCGGAGATCGTCGGCTATGACGTTGCAGAGGACATTGCGGTGCTGAAGGTCAGCACGAACCAGCAGCTGACCGTCGCCGAATTCGGTGACAGCAATGACCTGGAGGTCGGTGAATTTGTCGTGGCAATCGGCAACCCGCTCGGCTTTGAGCTGTTCGGTTCCGTCACGACCGGTATCGTTTCCGCGCTTGACCGCGAGATCACGATCAACGACCAGACCATGCGCCTGATCCAGACCGATACCGCCATCAACTCCGGCAACTCCGGCGGCCCGCTGATCAACTGCTACGGCCAGGTCATCGGCATCAACTCCTCGAAGATGAGCAGCAGCTATTACAGCGGCGAGGCATCCGTCGAAGGCCTGTGCTTCGCAATCCCGATCACACATGCACAGAAGGTCATCAACGATCTGATCAATTACGGCTATGTCACCGGAAAGCCGCAGATCGGCATTTATCCGGAGGATGTGGACAAGTCGATCTCCCAGCGTTACGGTCTGCCGGTCGGCGTGTATGTCAAGGGGCTCGTCAAGGGCGGCGCCGCAGAGGCAGCCGGTGTGCAGCCGCGTGACATCATCATTGCCGTGGATGACCAGACCATTTCCAGCTACGATGAGCTGAAAGCGGAAAAGGATAAGCATCAGGCAGGCGATACGATCGTGCTGACGATCAGCAGAAACGGCGACGAAATCAAAATCCCCGTCACGCTGACCGAGCAGGAGCACAACACAAACGATAACGGGAATGCGCAGAACTGAGTTTCACGAAAATCCTTTCTGATTGATAAAAAGCAGGCGCTCCGTGCAGAAATGTGCGGAGTGCCTGCTTTTGTACAAAAAGAAATTTTTGTCTTAATTTGTTATATTTGGCTTGACAAACCGAACAGAATATGATAGACTATCAATATGGTATGATAGCCCGGCTATCAGAATTGAGATGCAGCATATCATTTTTGTTATCATTTTTGTACACGGGAGGTTTGTCAGGTGGAACATCAGCACGGACACGAAAGTCTGAAGACCAAGCGCTCGGAACGCGCGGTGGAAATCAGCGCGGAAATGTTTCTGAAACACGGCATTGAGGCTGTCAAAATGACCGACATAGCAGATGCCTGCGGCGTCGGCGTCGCAACGCTGTACCGTTACTTCGGCACCAAAACCGCAGTCACAATCGCAGCAATGACGTATCTCTGGACGGATCTGAAAGAGAAGTTCCGCGGTATTTACGAATCACAGTCATTCCTGAACCAGAACGGATGCAAGCGGATCCACGATCTGATGAAGATGTATTTGCAGCTGTTTGACAAGCATCCGAGCTTCATGCGGCTGCTCGGAGAATTTGACCTGATGCTCGTCAGCGAGGAAGTCCCGAAGGCGATGCTGTACGACTATGAGCGGTCGATCATCAATTTCTATCCGGTCGTGGAGGCATCCTATCTGGCCGGCATCAAGGACGGTTCGATCCGCAGCGACATTGATTTCAAGGTGTTCTATCTGACCTATACGCACGCCATGATGGAGCTGTGCAAGAAGATCCTGCGCGGCGACCTGCTCCCCTCGGATGATTTTGCAGAGGGCAAAACAGAGCTCAATATGCTCATTGACATGGCGGTTTCCTATCTGCGGAAGAATTAAGGCTTCTCCGGCGGATCCGTATCCGTTATATTACATTCTAAAAATAAGAGGCACTGATGTTTCGTCAGTGCCTCAGTCTGTAGAAAAAGTGTCTCCGACGGATTCATAATGGGGGCGCTGCCCCCATACCCCCGCTTAAGGGCTACTAGCCCTTAAGAATCCCATTATGGTGAAGCCAAAATAAAAGTTTAAAGAGGCACTGACGAAACATCAGTGCCTCTTATTTTTAGAATGTAATATAACGGTTACGAATCCGCCGG
>JAFZBC010000235.1:0-7847 GCA_017561965.1 Oscillospiraceae bacterium | reverse complement strand
TCATCGTACACCATTCCCGGCTCTCGATCAGATCGGGCAGCTCTGTCAGAACATCCTCACGCTTTCTGCGGTAATAGACCGGCGCAACCGTTTTCCGGAACTGCGGCGCTGCGGAGAGAAAGGTCATGTTCCGCACCTGCTCTGCCAGCTTCGGCTGAAGCATACTGATCAGCGACACCATTTCCTCCGCCTTGTTTTCCAGCGCGGTGCCGGTCATAAAGAGCAGACGGTCCGCACGGGTGCTGATGGCCCTGACGTTCTTTGTCCGCTTCGCGCCCGGATTTTTGATATAATGCGCTTCGTCCACAACGAGCATGGAAAACCGGAACGCATCCGGCAGACTGCAAAAGGCCGTCGTTTCATACGTCGTCACGGCGACGCCGCCGTTGTCCAGCCAGGATTGCAGCGCATCCGCTCGTGAAGCGCCGTGGATCCTGATGACGCTGAGCGTGCTTTTCTGTGTGATCTCCCTGCACCAGTTTGTGATGACGCTTGCCGGGCAGACGACCATGAAATGCGATGCGCCCATATTCCTGAGCGATACCATTGCTGCGATGGCCTGCACGGTTTTGCCAAGACCCATTTCATCGCCGAGCAGCACGCGCTTCTGATGCAGGATATATTTGACGCCCCACGCCTGATATCTTCGCAGCTCACAGAGCAGTCCGTCCGGGAGGCAGGGTTCCCCCTGGATCTCACGGGCAAGCTCCTCCGGCAGACCGTAAAGCGCATCGTCATTGCCGAGGAGCCCCGGGTTGATCTCCTCCAGCACATTGAAATACGAAATGGAATGCTCCGCAAAGTCGTTCCATGCTTCCGGCTCTGTGTATTTCTGTACGCCTTGATATTCCGTCAGCAGGCTGGCAGCTTCTGCCCCGTAGGTGCCGATTTTCAGATCGGTCAGCCGGCAGAATGCCTCCATGCCTTTTTGCCGTTTATCCTGTGCGGCAAACAGCCATTTCAGATTGCCCTTGACAGACTCCAGCGCGGCCAGCGCCTCGGTGATCTCCCTGCGGCTGGCATCTGCGAGCTGTCCGGCGGCATCCGCGTGCGGCCGGAGCTGACGGAACCGGCAGATCGCCGAAACCAGTGCCGAGGACTCCGGCGTCTGATTGTCCGTGCTGATGCGGATTTTGCATCCGAGCGCGGCCTGCGCGGCCATTTCCCCGGTGATGCGTTTGATTTCTTCGGCGGCCTCTCCGCTGATGCCGTTCACAGCGGCGAGCGCCTGCGCAGATACCGGAACAATGTCCGCGACGGTCTGATAGCCGCTTTCCCGCAGTGTCTTGACGCGGAACGCACGCTTTTCCCGGTTGTTGATCTCCTCGACCGGAATATTCCGCAGGATCGCCGTGACGTTCTGTTCCGCAAGCTGATCCGAGAACAATTTGATATTGCTGCGGCAGGTTTGCAGTTCCGCCGTGACCGCATCCAGCTGACTGAGCAGATGACGGTGCTCTGCAATCAGTTTTTTTGCTTCTTTTTTCCGGAACGGTCTTGCCATGCTCCCACCTCCCGCGCAGAGTGCCGGATGACCGTACCGGCTTGCTCTGATGATTTACCGTCTTATTATATCAGATTCCGCGTACTTCGTCAACCGCGGCGCGGATCAAAAGCGGTATCTCCGGTGGAATGGTCATGGGGCGCTTGCCCGCAAACGCACCCAAATCATGTTGGCATCCCGCGATAAGGAAAGCGGAGAAAAACATTGTTTTCATCATAATGGGATTCTTAAGGGACAATGTCCCTTAAGCAGGGGTATGGGGGCAGCGCCCCCATGATAAATCCGCCGGAGGCACTTTATTTGACAAACAGAGGCAGTCCGAAAGCGGGCTGCCTCTGGCTATGTTATGCAGTTCAGCGGAAAAACACGGTATAGAACAGATCCGCTGCCAGCACTGTGACGATCACACCGGCTGTGATATACAGCGTCTTGTCCTTCATGCGGGCGGCCAGCTTATCCAGAAACGGCTGGATCACATACAGGAACACAACACCGCCGAGGCCGAACCGGATGCTCGGGCTCAGCGCGATCCGCGCCTGAAAATTGATCGCATAATCCGCATAGGTCTGCCACGGCCACGAGCCCATGACCCACTCGCACAAATAGCTTGTGAGCAGTTCAATGAGCGTGGCCGTCGCCATGGTCAGCAAAAAGATCACGGGAAGCATCAGCAGCTTCCGTTTGACCGTCTTTCCTTTGATCAGCCGGTACCACAGCAGCAGAAACACGACTGCGCCGAAGCCGTACACCGGCAGCCACGGTCCGAACAGAACGCCGCGGTTGCTGAATCCCCAGCGGTAAACACAGGTTTCCAGAAAGACCTCATAGATCCACCCGATGACCGCATACACCCAGAAGAACAGGACATATTCCGCAACACATCTCTTTTTCATAGCACACCGCCGGTTCCCCGGCACTCCTTTCTGCTTTTTAACCAGCAGAGCCTTCTGCTCTGTTTCTGACTGTATTATAGCATACCGTGCGGGATTCCGGAAGATGCCGTCTGTAATCTTCGCAGTGACAAATGTAACGATTGCATACAAAAAGCGGGAACCGTCAAAGACCGTTCCCGCTTTCCTGATCCGGAATGCTCCCGCATCAGATGATCTTGGTAGACCATTCCTCGATATTCCAGACAATATCCGCAACATCCATATAAAACTCCGGCTCGTGGCTGACGATCAGCACCGTGCCCTTATACTCCTGCAATGCCTTTTTCAGCGCGTCCTTCGCATCCTGATCCAGATGATTCGTCGGTTCGTCAAGCACCAGCAGATTGATCTCATGCAGCATGATCCGGCACAGACGCACCTTGGCGTTCTCGCCGCCGGAGAGCACCTTCATCTGCGAGGAGATCTGCTCTGTCGTCAGTCCGCACTGTGCGAGCGCGCCGCGCACCTCCGCGTTTGTCATTGCGGGGAATTCGTCCCAGATGACCTGGAGCGGCGTTTCGGAACCGGATTCCGCCTCCTGCTCAAAGTATCCCGGCTCGACGAACTGATCGTGCGCGACTGTCCCGGCAAACGGCGGGATCAGCTTCAGCAGCGTTTTCAGCAGCGTGGATTTGCCGATGCCGTTGACGCCGCGGATCGCGATTTTCTGTCCCTGCTCCACCTGCACCGAAACCGGTTTGGTCAGCGGCGCGTCGTAGCCGAGCACCAGATCCTCGCAGTCAATGACAACACGTCCGGGGGTTCTTGCCTTCCGGAATGAGAATACCGGCTTCGGCTTTTCACGCATCAGCGTGATCTTCTCCATTTTGTCGAGCTTTTTCTGGCGGGATTTGGCCATATTCGTGGTCGCAACGCGCGCCTTGTTCTTGGCGATAAAGGTTTCCAGCTCGGCAATTTCCTTCTGCTGCTTTTCAAAGGCCTGCTCGGTCTGGCGCTTCTTCAGCTCGTACATGCGGACGAAATTGTCGTAGTCGCCGGTATAGCGTGTCATGACAGCGTTCTCCACATGGTAGACCACATTGATAACGCTGTTGAGGAACGGAATGTCATGCGATACGAGAATAAACGCATTTTCGTAATTTTGCAGAAATCCCGTCAGCCATGTGATATGATTCTCGTCCAGAAAATTCGTCGGCTCGTCGAGGATCAGGATCATCGGATTTTCCAGCAGCACCTTGGCGAGCAGTACCTTGGCGCGCTGTCCGCCGGAGAGCTCCGACACATCGCGGTCAAGGCCGATCTCGTTCAGGCCGAGGCCGTTTGCGTATTCGGAAATTCTGGCGTCGATGGTATAGTAGCCGCTGTAATCAAGGATGCTCTGAATCTCACCGACGTCCTCCATCAGCGCGGCCATCTCCTCCTCGGAGCAGTCCGCCATTTTGTCGTACATGCCGATCATCTCGGCTTCCAGCTCTGACAGATGCCGGAATGCCTCCTGCAGGACGTCGCGGATGGTTTTTCCCTTTTCCAGTGTGCTGTACTGGTCGAGGTAGCCGGTTGTGATGTGACGGCACCATTCGACCTTGCCCTCATCCGGCATGAGCTTGCCGGTGATGATGTTCAGGAACGTGGATTTGCCCTCGCCGTTTGCGCCGACCAGTCCGACATGTTCGCCTTTCAGCAGCCGGAAGGAGGCGTCATTCAGGATCTGCCGCGCACCGAAGCCGTGCGTGACATGCTCAACATTCAAAATACTCATATTCTGATTCTCCGTTCATATCATTCAGTACATTATAGCATATTATACTGAAAAGTGCAATGGGAGAAGTATACTAAAAATGATAGTTTTGCAAATTGGGTGTTAAAATGGAAACCGGCACTGCCGCCTTATAGCATATAAAGATGAAAAAAGCAAGCGGAGAGCAGTGTTCTATATGATGCAGGCTGACCTGCCGGAGAACTTTAGATCAATGCAGGCGGGCGCTGCCCGCCGGAATTTTTCGGGAAACCGCTTGACAAAAGCGTAAAATTATGCTATAATGCAGCCATAAACCGTTGAAGCGGAGAGAAACAGTGAGAAACGTACCCACAGAGAGTCCGGGAGGCTGAGAACCGGACGGAACCGGCTCGCTGAATGGCCCGCAGAGGGCGCAGTCAAAGCTGCGACGTCCGGCACGCGTCAGATGCCGGGGGTATTGAAGGTATCCCGCAAAGGGCACCGCGTTCCGGATACGGACGGGTGAATCAAGGTGGCACCGCGAGCACCGCTCGTCCTTGACTGTATGAATTGTCAGGGACGGGCGTTTTTTGTTTGTCCGCTGGCATCCGCCCTCAACAGCATGAAAAAAGGAGTGTTCACTATGGCAAACAAGGAAATCCCGTACAAGATCTATCTTGAAGAAGACGAAATGCCGAAGGCATGGTACAATCTCCGTGCCGATATGAAGGTCAAGCCCGCACCGCTGCTCAACCCGGCAACCCATGAACCGGCGTCGATCGATATGCTCTCGCAGGTTTTCTGCCGCGAGCTGGCAGAGCAGGAGCTGAATGTCACCGATGCGTACATTGAGATCCCGGAGGAGATCCGCAGCTTCTACAAGATGTACCGTCCGTCCCCGCTGGTGCGTGCATACTGCCTTGAAAAGAAGCTCGGCACCCCGGCAAAGATCTACTATAAGTTTGAGGGCAACAACACCTCCGGCAGCCACAAGCTGAATTCCGCAATCGCGCAGGCCTACTATGCAAAGAAGCAGGGCCTGAAGGGCGTCACCACGGAAACCGGCGCAGGTCAGTGGGGTACCGCACTTTCCATGGCCTGTTCCTACTTCGACCTCGACTGCAAGGTCTACATGGTCAAGGTCAGCTATGAGCAGAAGCCGTTCCGCCGCGAGGTCATGCGTACCTACGGCGCAGATGTGACCCCGTCCCCGTCCATGACGACCGAGGTCGGCAAGAAGATTCTGGAGGCACATCCCGGCACGACCGGCAGCCTCGGCTGCGCGATCTCCGAAGCCGTGGAGTATGCTGTTTCCCATGAAGGCTACCGCTATGTGCTTGGCTCCGTGCTGAACCAGGTGCTCCTGCATCAGTCCGTCATCGGTCTGGAAACACAGACCGCACTGAAAAAGTACGACATCAAGCCGGATATCATCATCGGCTGTGCAGGCGGCGGCTCCAACCTCGGCGGCCTGATCTCCCCGTTTGCAGGCGAAGTGCTGCGCGGCGAGGCTGATTACAAGTTCATCGCGGTCGAACCGGCATCCTGCCCGTCCCTGACCCGCGGTAAGTACGCATATGACTTCTGCGATACCGGCATGATCTGCCCGCTCGCAAAGATGTATACGCTCGGTTCCAATTATATCCCGGCACCGAACCACGCAGGCGGCCTGCGCTATCACGGTATGAGCACCGTGCTCTCCGAGCTGCACGATCAGGGCATTCTGGACGCTGTTTCCTACAAGCAGACCGAGGTCTTTGAGGCAGCTGAGATGTTCGCACGCGTTGAGGGCATCCTTCCGGCACCGGAAAGCTCCCACGCCATCAAGGGCGCAATCGAGCAGGCACTCCGCTGCAAGGAAACCGGCGAGGAAAAGACCATCGTGTTCGGCCTGACCGGCACCGGCTACTTCGACCTCGCAGGCTATGCAAAGTACAATGACGGCGAGCTTGAGAACTATGTCCCGACTGATGAGGAGCTGGCAGAATCCCTTGCAAAGCTGCCGAAGATGGACTGAGAACCCGCTGAAAGGATCCGCAGCATGCTGACACATACCGGAACACAGACGATCGAAACAGAACGCCTGATCCTGCGCAGATTTGAATACACCGACGACGACGCGATGCTGAAATACTGGGTCGCGGATGAAAATGTGCAGACAATGTACTCTGAGCCGGTCTATTCCACGAAGGAAGCGGTCAGAGGACTGCTTGACAGGTACATCGGCTCCTACGGGCGCGAGGATTATTACCGCTGGGCAGTCATTGACAAAGCGAACGGCGAATGCATCGGACAGATTGCGTATTTTCTGGTCGACAGCAAAAATCATTTTGCCGAGATCGAATACTGTATCGGTACTGCATTCCAGTGCCGCGGCTATGCGACCGAGGCGACAAAGGCCGTCATTGCGTTCGGATTTGATTCGATGAACCTCCATAAGGTGCAGATCTGCACGAAAACGATCAACAAGCCTTCCAGGCGCGTGATCGAAAAATGCGGATTCACCTACGAGGGCACGCTGCGTGACTACTTTTTCATGAACGGAGAATATGTCGGCAGACTGTACTTCTCCATGCTCAGAAGCGAATACGAAGCCGGTCTATCCGGAAGATAACAGGAAACGGGCAGCACGGGCAAATCCCTGTGCTGCCTGTGTTTTTCAGGAGGTGCAGCCGTGATTGCACATGCGGAACGCGGCGATCTGCCGGAGATTTTGCAGCTGCAATATCTTGCATATCAGAGCGAGGCGGCGCTCTACGGCAGCAAAGAGATCCCGCCGCTGAAACAGACGCTTGCAGAACTGACCGCGGAATTTGAAAGCGGCGTCATTCTGAAAATGATTGCGGACGGAAAAATCATCGGCTCCGTCCGTGCAAAAGAGCAGGACGGCACGGTATTCATCGGCAAGCTCATGGTACATCCGGCGTATCAGCGCAGAGGATACGGCTCCGCACTGCTGGCGGCGGTGGAAGGCTGCTTTCCCGGAAAGCGGTATGAGCTGTTTACCGGAACCAGAAGCACTGACAATATCCGACTGTATCAGAAGCACGGATATACGATCTTTTCACGCAAGGATGTCAGCGACGGGCTGACCTTCGTCTATCTGGAAAAATACGGCGAATGACGAACCCGAAACGGAGGTGAAACCATGCTGCGAATCCCGAATATTCCGCTCCCGCTGGACTATACAGAGGAGATGCTGCGCGAACAGGCTGCAAAGGCACTGCGCATCCGTCCGCAGGAAATCACCGCGCTGACGCTCGTGCGGCGGGCGGTCGATGCGCGGAAGCAGGTGCAGTTTATTGCGACTGCCGACGTGCAGCTGAATCATGAAACAGCTGTACGGAAACGCCTGCCGAAGAACACGAATATTCAGCAGGTGCAGCCGTTCCGGATGCCGGAATACAGGCGGACAGCACTGCCGCACCGTCCGGTTGTGATCGGCGCGGGGCCTGCGGGGCTGTTCGCGGCATGGGTGCTTGCGCAGGCCGGTGTGTGTCCGGTTTTGCTGGAGCGCGGCAGACCGGTCGCAGAGCGGCAGAAAGCTGTGCAGCAGTATTACGCGAGCGGCATGCTCGATCCTGACTGCAACGTGCAGTTCGGTGAGGGCGGCGCCGGGACGTTTTCGGACGGCAAGCTGAACACCGGTACAAAGGATCCGCGCATCCGGCAGGTTTTGCAGACCTTCGCGGACTGCGGCGCGCCGGAGGAGATTCTCTGGCAGGCAAAGCCG
>JAFZBC010000234.1:0-5094 GCA_017561965.1 Oscillospiraceae bacterium | reverse complement strand
CGAATCCAGCCCGTAGTAATCGAGCAGCTCCTCGTCCGTTTTCTCAACAAAAACAGTCGGCCCGTCGTATTCCGGGGCAGGCTCCGCAGTGTTGTCTTCTGCTTCGCTGTCTTCCGGCGATTCAGCGATATCCGGGGCAGCATCTGCCTGTTCAGCGTTCTGCGCTTCCTGATTGATTTCTGCTGCGTGCTCCTCTTCGCCTTTGAAATGGTACGTATTGTCGGTCGCGGCATTTTCAAAAGTCTTGGCGGCTTCGAGCCGCGGCATGAAGATGCCGAGCGCTGCCGTCAGGCAAAGGCAGCATGCAAAGGCACCTGCGCCGGTCAGGATCCGGATGCGTGTGCGCTGCTTCCGCTGATAGGCCGCACTTCTGCGGAACACCTCAGCCTGAAAATCTTCATTCGACATTCTCATTCTGCAAGCTCACCTTCCTCTCCGATCAGATCCCGCAGCGCCTTTTTCGCGCGGTAAAGCAGATTGTCCACCTGTTTGCGGTTTTTCTTCATAATCCGTGCCGTATCCTCATAGGAGTATTCCTCAAAGTACACCAGATGCACCGCCAGCTGCTGATCCTCCGGCAGCTGCCTGAGCGCCTCGTTGACTCTGCGCTTGCGGTCGTCCCGGATGACATGCTCCTCCAGGTCTGTTTCGTCCGCCAGAAACGGCTCAGCCTCGTCCAGAGGGATCTGCGCCGCCCGTTTGCGCTTGCGGAGATAGTCCAGCGCGCGGCTGCGGGCGATGACGTACAGGAATGTTTTGAACGGATCCCTGAAATTATACTTGCGCGGATGTACGACCAGATACATGAACACGTCCGCGGCGATATCCTCCGCGGCGCAGATGTCATGCACGTACCTCTGGATAAAAAAGGTGACCGGATCACGGTATTCCTCGATGATTCCTGCAAAAGCCGATTCATCGCCGTCCAGCCAGCGGCGGTAATAGGTCGCGCCGTTTTCCATAGTGTTCTCCATTCTGCTGAAAGCTGCTTTCATTTACAGGTACGATGCGGGAGCGGTTTTTCCTTATGCGGATCAGGAAGATTGTCAGATTGCACAAAATGATTTCCGGTTGCTTGTGAAATTTACAGAAATCATACCGAATTGCTTGCAATTTTTACGAAAGCGTGTTATAATAAACTTGACCTTCTGAAACGGGAGCACACCCTCTTACAGGCTCCCGAAACCCTCTCCAAAGAAAGCCGTCCGGTACCGGGCGGTTTTTCTTTTTTCATTCTATTATAACATAATTCGCAAGAAAAAGCAAGTCAGGTTTTGTGCTGCCGTGCTGCGGCCGATGCTTGACAGGAGGGGGAAAATGTGGTATGATATAAAAGTATATCTATGCATTTTCAAGGAGGAAGCTATGAGCATTTTAGACGCCATCATTCAGGCAATCATTCAGGGATTGACGGAGTTCCTGCCCGTTTCCAGTTCCGGACACCTGAAGCTGTATCAGGCCGTGACCGGACAGACCGTGGAGGAGGGCACATTTCTGCTGGTGATCCTGCATCTCGGCACACTTGTGGCGGTCTGTATCGCCTTCTGGGATACAATCTGGGCGCTGCTGAAAGAATTTTTCGTCCTGATCAAAGATATTTTCACAGGCAAATTCAAATGGAAGTCCATGAACCCGGAACGCAGAATGCTCATCATGCTGTTTATCTCGCTGGCGCTGCTTGTCCCGTTCTATCTGATCAAGGACGTCTTTGAAAACATCTCGCTGCCGGTTCTGGCGCTCTGTTTTCTGTTTACATCGGTTGAGCTGTTCTTTGCAAGCCGCAAGCGCAATAACAAAAAGACTGCCGGTGACATCACCGTGAAGGATGCCGTCGTGATCGGCCTGTTCCAGTGCGCGGCGCTGTTCCCGGGCGTGTCCCGCTCCGGCTCGACGATTTCCGGCGGCCTGTTCTCCGGTCTGGAGAAGGAAACCGCCGTCCGCTATTCCTTCGTCCTCGGCATTCCGGCGATTCTCGGCGGCTGCCTCGTGGAGCTCAAGGATCTGCTGGAGGGCACCATTGAGGTCAATGTCGGTGCAGCAGCGATCGGCTTTGTCGTTGCAGCAGTGGTCGGCATTCTGGCAATCAAGCTTGTGCAGTGGCTGATCCGTTCCGACAATTTTGTTATCTTCTCGATTTATACGTTCCTCGTTGCGTGCGGCACGTTCATTTACTGGCTGGTCGCAGCAAGAGGCTGATTCCGTATCCCTGAAACAGAGAGATTATCCGCGAAAGAAAGGTCACATCATGGCAGAGAAAAAGAAAACCGGCAGAGCCGGGACCGGAAAGCGGACGTCATCCGCATCCGGGAAAAAGGCACCTGCCAGGCGTACATCGGGTACGTCAAAGCGTACGCAGTCAGCGGCCAAAAAGGAGTCCGCGCAGTATGCCGGACAGGTGCGGCCGATTGCGCTGATCGCGCTCGGCGTGCTGATTGCGCTGTTCGCATTTTATCCCGGGACACGTGTCTGGCTGGCAATTCAGAACGGCCTGCGCGGGCTGTTCGGTGTCGGCGTGGCATTTGTGCCGCTCATCCTGATCTATTCCGGCTGGATGATCGCGCAGTCCAAGGATAAGCAGGCCTCCGGCAGCAACTTCTGGACGGTGATGCTTGCGCTGTGTGTCTGCTCGTTTGTGCAGGCGTTTTTCGGGGATCCGCTGACCGGCGTCAATCCCCAGACCGGTGAGCTGACGCACTTCGGAGATGCCGTGAAGCTGCTCTGGGAAAACGGCAAGGAGCTTCGCGGCGGCGGTTTGCTTTCGGGCATCATTGTCGGGCCGCTGGTCGCGTTCTTTGACGTCATTGGTGCAAGAATCATCATCACGCTGTTCGTGATTGTCTTTCTGATGCTGGTCACGAACCGCAGCATCCCGGAGATGCTCCGCATTGCGGCGAAGCCCTTTGTCTGGATCTGGCACGGGATCGTCCGCGCCGCGACAAACGGCATGGATATGATCGACGGCTTTGAACTGCCGGGGGAGGAGCCGGAGGAATCCGAGCCCGAACCGGATGCGCCGCGGCAGAAGTATGTCCGCAGCAGCAAGCGCAACCCCGCACAGCCGGAGCCGGTGAAGCCGCAGTCCTCCGAGCGCCGCCGCAGGCGGAAGGAGGAGCAGGAGATCGCCTTTATGCTTGACCGTGAGGCAGCTCCGCCGCCGGAAATCGACCGTGATTCCCTGCGCAATATCGACATGGACGTTCCCGTCTTTGATCACACCGAAACGGTACCGGATGAGGAGATCAACCGCCTGACACCGGAGCCGGAAAACGGTGCGGAGGGCTTCCGGATGACACTGGAGGAGGAGGCTTCGCTGGAGGCACTGGCGGAGCAGGCCTCGCTGGAATCCGAAGACACGAATCCGCTGCCGTGGCTCACAGACGACGATGACGCAGAGGACGAGAGCATCTACGAGGAGGCTCCGGAGATTCCCTATATCGCACCGCGTCTGGAACTGCTGCACCGTGCGGACAACTCCGCGAACGATGCGGATAAATCCATGGAGCTGCGCGAAAAGGGCAAGCTGCTCGTCGATACGCTGGCGAGCTTCGGCGTCAGTGTCCGGATCACGGGCATCCGCCGCGGCCCGACGGTGACACGCTATGAGATCCAGCCTGCCGCGGGTGTCAAGATTGCCAAGATTACCTCGCTGGCAGATGACATCGGCCTGAATCTCGGCGGCAAATCCGTCCGCATCGAAGCGCCGATCCCCGGCAAGCCTGCCGTTGGCGTCGAGGTGCCGAACAATACAAAGGATACGGTTTCTCTCAGAGAGATCCTCGAATCCGACGAATTCCAGAATTCGCAGAGCAAGCTGACTTTTGCGGTCGGCAAGGATATTGACGGACATGTGATCCTCGGCGATATCGCAAAGATGCCGCATATGATCATTGCGGGTACGACCGGTTCGGGCAAATCCGTCTGCACGAATTCGATCATCATGAGCATTCTGTTCCATGCCTCGCCGGACGAGGTGCGGCTGATCCTGGTCGATCCGAAGGTCGTCGAGTTCCAGCCTTATGACGGCATCCCGCACCTGCTGATCCCGGTCGTGACGCAGCCGCAGAAGGCGGCGGGCGCGCTGAACTGGGCGGTGCTGGAAATGGAACGCAGATATATGCTGTGCGCGACCTACGGCGTCCGTGACCTCAAGGGTTACAACGCGGTCGCGGAGAAGAACCCCGAGCTGAAACGGCTCCCGCAGATCGTCATTATCATTGACGAGTTTGCGGATCTGATGATGAGCAGCGGCAAGGAGGTCGAGGCGGCGGTCATCCGCATTGCGCAGAAGGCACGTGCGGCGGGTATCCACCTGATCATTGCAACGCAGCGACCGACCGTGGACGTCATCACCGGACTGATCAAATCGAACGTCCCGAGCCGGATCGGCATGAGCGTGAAATCGGCTGTCGATTCGCGTACCATTCTCGATACGACGGGCGCGGAAACGCTGCTCGGCAACGGCGACCTGCTGTTTTATCCGAACGGCTGGCGCGAGCCGAAGCGCGTGCAGGGCTGCTTCGTGTCTGACCAGGAGGTCGAGGCAGTCGCAACATTCTTAAAGAGCAGCGGCGCATCGGAATACGATGCGGACATTATTGAGGCGGTCGAGCAGGCGTGCCCGGCATCCAAGGGTGAAAAGACCGGCGACGAGGAGATCGGGGAGCTGACCGGTGACGAGGCACTCGTGCTGAAGGCCGCAGAGCTCGCGGTCGATGCGGGACAGCTTTCCACGACGGCGCTCCAGCGGCGGTTGAAGCTCGGCTATGCAAAGGCCGCGCGCATTGTGGACGAGCTCGAGGAGCGCGGCATCATCGGCCCCTCAGAGGGCGCCAAGCCGCGCAAGGTCATTATGACGCCCCAGCAGCTCACGGAATGGAAATTACAGCTTGCCTCAAACGGCAGCAAAGTTGAATAAAATATGCGAAATGCATAGGAGGAAATCAAAATGAAGCATTCAAAAGGAACTATTTTTCTGAACGTCCTGTTGATCCTGTTCGGGGTCGCATCGCTGATGGTGGTGCAGCGCAACCTGATCCATCACAAGATGATTTCGCTGGGGCTGACGTTCCTCGGCGCAGCCGTGTTCATGATCGG
>JAFZBC010000233.1:0-5907 GCA_017561965.1 Oscillospiraceae bacterium | reverse complement strand
TGATGTTCCGCGCTTTTTGATAGTCAAATTCCGCAATATAATTTGAAATTAGATAATTATTAAGAAATCGCCTGTCTTATTGACAAGCGGTTTTCTCTATGCTATAATCAGATTATGCGCATAATATGCGCAAATTTTGCACATGAGGTGAAACGATCATGAAACACATCGCATCAAGAGCCGCAGCTGCATTCTGCGCTGCAATCACCGCCGTCTGCGTTATGCAGGCTGTCACAGCATCCGCAACCACACCCGCGCACCCTGTTTCCGGCAACACCCAGGATTCCACCGAATTCGGCATGAACTTCGGCCACAACCTCTACTACTGGTCCGTCTACAACTACCCGCAGAACAGCCAGTGGTCGCAGACAGTCCGCCAGGGCAAGGTGTTCGGTCCGGGCTATTCCACCACCAACCTCAGCGGCATCAGTGAGGGTCAGACGCTCCCGGCTCCGCTCGCATGGGCAAGACACCTCGCAATCAGCAACTATGGCAGTGAGCACCTCTATTTCACCGAGCAGCCCGCCTCCACGGTGGACGACATCACCACCGCAAAGAACGGCGACCAGATCGTCATGACCAGCAACAGCGGTCAGAAGCACGCCATTTTCGTCACCTGCGTGTATACGGATTACACCATCGACGGCAGCGAGCTGGTGAACGGCCGCGTCAACTGGAATTCCGGTTATGTCAAGTTCGGCCCCAACAAGCTCAGACGCCTCTCTGACGGCACTGTCTTTACCGTCGATTATGTTGTCCGTCCGGTCAAGGAAGGCGACGCGAACGGCGACTCCGTCGTTGACAGCGCGGATGTCACCTGGCTCAGCAACCATTACAACACGTACAGCTTCCCGGGCGCAAATTATAACGTCCAGATGGCAGCTGCCGATATCGACGGCGACTGGCAGATCACCTGGCGCGATGCATTCGGCGTTTTCATGAACAACAGCGAAGGCAGAATGACCGGCAATTACAGCTACCTCATTTACTGATTGCCTTTCACAGTTTCTATACAAACAGCAGGATCCCCTCTCCGAACGGAAAGGGGATCCTCAGTTTGTATAAAAAGCGGTATCTGCGATGGATTCAAATTTTGGGAGCTTTCGCGCGCTTCGCTATGAGTCTGCACCACAAACTCACCCAACCCGCCAAAGAGAAAATCCCTTTGGAATCCCATGATATGAAAAAGCGAAGTAAACATACTATTTTTATATAAAATGGGGTCTGGGGATACATCCCCAGCGGGAGTTTGAGGGCAGCGCCCTCATTATAAATCATCGCGCAGCGATACCTTTTTCAATAAGCAGCATCAGCTGTTTTCCTTTTTGCCGCGGATGACCGCAACCGCCACGCCGCCGAGTACCAGCACACCGCCGAGCAGCGCAGCAGGGATCCATGCGCGTCCGCCCGGCTTGCCGACCTTCGCGGCCTCGCCTGCGGGTGTCGTCACGATTTCCTCCGGCTTGGTGTTTTCTTCATCCGGCAGCGGCTCGTGCTCAATTTCCGCTTCCTCAGCATACTTGCGCACGGCCTCGGAATTCGCGTAAATCCGCAGTGCATTGTCCATTTTCAGATAGGTATGCGCATCCTCGCCGAACTGATAACCGAACGCATGCGGCTCAACGATCCTGACCGTATCCGGCAGATAAACCGCTTCGAGTTTCCAGCATTCCAGGAATGCATCCGGCCCGATCTCCTGCAAATGATGTCCGAAGCGGACATAATTCAGGAACTTGCAGGCCTCAAACGCCTTTCGCTCAATGACCTCAATGTTCTCGCCGAGCTCCACGATCTGGAGCTGTGCGCAGCGGGCAAATGCACCCTCCTCGATCCGGATGACCGAATCCGGCAGATGCACCGAAACAAGCTCGCCGTTGAAATTGAACGCCTGCTTTGCGATCACGCGGACGCCGTCCGGAACGGTCACATCCGCATCGCTGCCGTTGTAGGCCAGCAGGATCTTGCCGAGGATGATGAAATCCTCCTTGCTGCCCATCTGCCATTTGGTATTGGCAACAGCATTCGGGGAAACCTTTTCCAGTGTATCGGGCGCGTCAATCTTCGCCAGATCGTCGCACCGCTCAAACGCCATATCATAGATGATCTTCACGCTGGAAGGAATCTTGACCGATTTCAGCGGCTTGGCCTCAAACGCATACTCACCGATATACTTGATGCCGTCCGGGATCGTCACATCCGTCGCCTCACCGTTGTAGCGGTAGAGGATGTGGTCTCCGAGCACCGTGAATTCGTCGGTCAGCGTTTCGTCATAAGCGCAGTCCTCAAACGCCGCAAAGCCGATGAACGTCACCGTATCCGGAATCACGATCTCCTTTAACCGGGAGCAGGAATCGAATGCGTGCGTACCGATCGTTTCGCAGCCCTGCGGCACCTCAATGCGCTCGACATAGTCGCAGAACATGAAGGCACGCTCACCGACCACGCGGATCGTATCCGGCAGCGTCACGGTTTCGCCGTAGCAATATTTGAAGCACTCGTTGCCGATCTCGGTGACGGGCTTGCCGTCGATTTCCGCCGGGATCTCGATTGCCTTTGCGCTTGTCCATTTGTATTTCGTGATGCGGATGCCGCCGTCCTCCGCTTCCTCATATTCCAGGCCGGCCAGCGGGTCATCCGGATCGGGCTCCGGCTCCGTTGTCGTTTCCTCCGCGGAATCCTCAGCAGGTGCCGCGGTGCTTTCCGGCGCAGCAGTTTCCGCAGACTCCTCACCGGCCGCAGCGGTTTCCGCAGCAGAATCCTCCGGATCCGCAAGCACCGGCATGGCCGCCGTGATACAGAGCAGCGCGGCACTGAACAGTCCGGCTGCAAAGCGGCTCACAAGTTTTTTGCTCATATCTTTTCTCCTATTCGGGATGCATCCCGGATGCAAAAACGGGTGACTCCGCAGCGGAGTCACCCGTTTGATCTCAGTTACAGCGGCATCTGCGGCTGCTGATAATCAGTCGGGTAGCCGTCTGCGCGCACAACCTGTACATTGTTGTACAGCGCCATACCGGTACCTGCCGGAATGAGCTTACCGATGATGACATTTTCCTTCAGGCCGAGCAGATAATCGCTCTTGCCGTTGATCGCAGCATCGGTCAGGGCCTTTGCGGTTTCCTGGAAGGATGCAGCGGACATGAAGCTCTCGGAGGACGAGGATGCCTTCGTAATACCGAGCAGCGACGGTCTGGTCGTGACAAGACGCAGATCGGTTTCACCGGCGTCGATGCGTGCCTGAATACCCGCATTGATGGTTTCGACCTCGCGCTTATCGACCATGGCCTCCGGAAGCAGATAGCTGCTGCCCGGATCCGCGATCAGCACCTTGCGCATCATCTGGCGGACGATAACCTCAATGTGCTTGTCATTGATGCCGACGCCCTGCTGACGGTACGCATACTGAATTTCCTCAATGATATAGTTCTGAACAGCCTGCACACCAAGGATCTCCAGCAGATCCATCGGATAAATGGAACCGGTGGTCAGTCTGCTGCCGCGCTGGATCTCAGCGCCGTCCTTGATGCCGTTCGCCAGGTGGTAGTTATACGGAATGGTGTACGGCGTGGAATCCGTGTTGGTTTCCGGATCGTGAATGACAATCGTCTTGATGCCGTTGTCCTCGGACATCTGAATGGTACCGGAGGACTTTGCGAGGATCGCGCCGTTCTTCGGGCGGCGGGATTCAAACAGCTCCTCAACACGCGGCAGACCCTGTGTGATGTCCTCTGCGTTTGCGATACCGCCCGTATGGAAGGTACGCATCGTCAGCTGGGTACCCGGCTCACCGATGGACTGTGCGGCGATGATGCCGACCGCCTCACCGACGGAAACCAGATTGCCGTTTGCCAGGTTCACGCCGTAGCACTTCGCGCAGACGCCCTTCTTGGCCTTGCAGCCGAGGACGGAGCGGATGCGGACATGCGTGATGCCTGCGTCCACGATGCGCTGTGCATCATGGCTGGTCATGGCGCGCGTCTTGGGGATAAACAGCTCGGACTTCTCGTCGCGGAGATCCTCGACGAGGTATCTGCCGACCAGACGCTCCTGGAGCGTTTCGAGGTCGCGCTCGCCGTCGTTGATGCAGTAGACCTCGATGCCCTCGTCAGAGCCGCAGTCGATCTCACGGATGATGACATCCTGCGAAACATCGACCAGACGGCGGGTGAGGTAACCGGAGTCAGCGGTACGGAGCGCGGTATCAGCCAGACCCTTGCGGGCGCCGCGGCTGGAGATGAAGTATTCGGAAATGTTCAGACCTTCACGGTAATTGGAACGGACCGGAATTTCGATCGTCGCACCGGAGGTGTTTGCGATCAGTCCGCGCATACCTGCCAGCTGACGGATCTGGTTGATGGAACCACGGGCTCCGGAATCCGCCATGATGTTGATCGGGTTGAACGGGTCGAAGTTGGCTTTCAGTGCCTCGGTGATCTGATCGGTCGCTTCCGCCCAGACCTTACACACCTTCTCATACTTGACCTCGCCGGAGATATAGCCGTACTGATACTGCTCGTTCAGTGCATCGACCTCTGCATCCGCAGCAGCCAGAATATCCTTCTTCTGCGGCGGGATCTCTGCGTCGATGACAGCAACGGTCAGGCCGGATTTGGTGGAATACTTGTAGCCGAGCGCCTTGATGCGGTCGAGCACCTCTGCGGTCGCGGTGACGCCGTGAACCTTGAGGCACTGGTCGATGATCTTGGACAGCACGGACTTTTTGACGACCTGCGTGATCTCAAGGTCAAATTCATGCTCGGGATCGTTGCGGTTGACAAAGCCGAGGTTCTGCGGAATGATCTCATTGAAGATCAGCCGGCCGGCGGTGCAGTCGATGATGCGGGAGGTCTTGACACCGTTGACCTCCTTGGTCATGCGCACCTTGATCTTGGAGTGCAGCGTAATATCATGCTCGTCATAGGCCATCATTGCCTCATCGACATCGCGGAACACCTTGCCCTCGCCGGGCTCGCCGTCCTTGACCATGGTGAGGTAGTAGGAGCCGAGCAGCATATCCTGCGTCGGAACCGCGACAGGCTTACCGTCGGACGGCTTCAGCAGGTTATTCGCTGCGAGCATGAGGAATCTTGCTTCTGCCTGTGCCTCCGCGGAAAGCGGGAGGTGGACAGCCATCTGGTCGCCGTCGAAGTCGGCGTTGAATGCAGTACAGACCAGCGGGTGGAGCTTCAATGCTCTGCCCTCGACGAGCACCGGCTCAAATGCCTGAATGCCCAGTCTGTGCAGGGTAGGCGCACGGTTCAGCAGCACCGGATGCTCGCGGATAACATGCTCCAGTGCATCCCAGACGTCGTCGTTTGCACGGTCAACCATCTTTCTGGCGCTCTTGATGTTCTGGATCTTGCCGATATCAACCAGACGCTTCAGCACGAACGGCTTGAACAGCTCCAGTGCCATTTCCTTCGGCAGACCGCACTGATACATTTTCAGTTCAGGGCCGACGACGATAACGGAACGGCCGGAATAGTCAACACGCTTACCGAGCAGGTTCTGACGGAAACGTCCCTGCTTACCCTTGAGGATATCGGAGAGCGATTTCAGCTTTCTGTTGTTCGGGCCGGTGACGTCCTTGCCGTGGCGGCCGTTGTCGATCAGGGCATCGACAGCCTCCTGGAGCATACGTGCCTCATTGCGGACGATGATGCTCGGGGCATTGAGCTGGAGCATTCTCTCCAGACGGTTGTTGCGGTTGATGACTCTGCGGTAGAGGTCATTCAGGTCAGAGGTCGCATAACGGCCGCCGTCGAGCATGACCATCGGGCGGATGTCAGGCGGAATGACCGGGAGGATCGTCATGACCATCCACTCCGGACGGTTGCCGGACTGGCGGAACGCCTCCAGGATCTCCAGGCGCTTTAAGAGCTTGCCGCGCTTCTGGCTCTTCTGGGT
>JAFZBC010000232.1:0-6340 GCA_017561965.1 Oscillospiraceae bacterium | reverse complement strand
ATAGCCAGCCTGCTTCAAGAACATCGCGAACAGCTTGATGTATTCGTACCAGTCGTCGTCGCGGATGCAGATGCTCACGCCGAGATCGTTTTTCGCGTCGGTCTTGGTCTGGTACTCGCCGCGGAACCATTTGATGACCTTGGCCTTGGTTTCCGCATCATCATTGACAAAGGACTGATAGTAGATCCGCAGCAGCGTTGCGAAGTCAAAGCCGTGAACCAGAGCGCTCAGCGAATCCACAACCGTATAGATCTGCTTTTCCACCAGCTTGTGGAACTGCGGATCGGTCAGATCCAGGCCGCTTTCCGCCGCAACATTCGTGCGGATGCCGTTGATCCAGCGGTCGAGGATCAGCGAGATCGCACCGCCGTCCGGCTTGGATTTCGTCGAGAGATTCTGCATCAGCTCCTTGTAGGTCGCAAGCCCCTGCCCGTTCGCGCCCTGCAATCTGCGCTCCGGGGAAAGGTCAGCGTCGCAGACCGCAAAGCCCCTGTCCATCGCGTAATTGCGCACCGTCTGGAGCAGAAAGCTCTTGCCGCTGCCGTATTTGCCGCTGATGAAACGGAACGATGCGCCGCCGTCCGCCATGACCTCAATATCGTGCAGCAGCGCTTCGATCTCGCGCTCTCTGCCGACTGCAATATACTGCAAGCCGATGCGCGGCACGACACCGCCCTGCAAGGCGTGTATCACCGCACCGGCCATTCGTTTCGGAATATTCATGATTCCAGCATTCCTTTCAGATCCTCGGCATAGTCTTCGATCAGCACCGGTGTATCGTCATCCGCCATTTCGATGACCGTATCCCCGAAGGTATCATACAGATTTTCATTGATCTCATCCGCCAGCACGGAGAGCATCTGCCCGGCATCGACAAGCGGCTGATAGGACTCGCCCGTGACCAGACAGATCAGCAGCGCCATCGCCGGTGCGCTCAGCGGCAGATCCGGAAGCTCACCGTCATCGTCATCCTCGGCGGGCTCCTCGGGCATCTCGGCAGGCTGCTCCGGCTGTTCATCCTCCGGCAGCGTCAGCATATCGGTCGTATGCTCTGCCGCCTGCCGGATCTTTTCCAGCTCGTCCTCATTCAGTGTAATGACCGGTGCATTCAGGCGCTTCTGCTCCTCGAACCAGTCCGCGACCGCCTGCCGGATCACAGCTTCATCGCCCTCCGGCAGATTCCCGGGCTTCAGCTTACTCTTAAAGTTCAGCTGCTCCCGGAGCACGGAATCGACCGTCCGCAGCAGTGCCCCGATGCGTCCGGCATCCGGCGCAGAGGCAAAGCGCTCCTTCGCCCAGCGTCCCTGATAATAATGATACACACAGACCGGGGACAGCCGGTAATCGCCGTCTTTCAGCAGCGTGCGGTGATAAAAGACCGCGCCCTCGAACATGATATGCTCGCTCCGCTGCTGTCCGCCGAGCAGATATGCGGAATACGACGCATTCTTTTTTTCGGCGTAATACGTCAGCAGCGCCTTGTAAACCGTTTTGACGATCTCGGAAACCTTCTCCGGCTCCGCAAGATACAGCTTGGAGCTTTTGAGATGATATTTGGAAAGCGTATCGAGCGCCAGCAGCAACTCATTCGCGGAATGCGCACTGTGGCGCAGCACCGTGATCGCGGCTGCCTCCTTCTCGTCCTCCAGACGGTACGGCAGCTGATAATACGCAGCAAAATCCGGGAGCCAGCGCATCAGCGACTTTTTCACGGACGGGAACTGCCCGCCGTAATCGCGCAGCAGCTGCGCAAGTGCATCATACGCCGTTTCCGCACTCTGAAATCCGATCAGGTTCAGAATCTCATACGCATACAGCAGCAGAAAGGCATTCTGCGCGGGCGGCAGTGCGCCTGCACGGTACCGCGTGCGCCATGTAAAATACGCGCGCAGCTCGTTATCCTTGAGATTATAGTACATCGGCGTCGAACGGCCGCACTGCACCATATCAGGAAAATCATCAGTATAATTCTCCATGTATTTGCCCTGCTGATAGAACAGGCTTTCCATGGAGCGCTTGCCGTCGAGATTGTTATAGCCGGAGAGCGTGCGCATCTGGCGGATCTGCTGCGGCACCGGATAAAACAGTGCCGTCGGATTCGCGAAGATCGACTGCTCGCCGTAGATCTGCCCGGAATACGCCGCAGTGCCGGGCTTTTTCTTCGCGGAAGAAGGCTTCTTCGCCGCCGTCGCCGGTTTCTTCGCGGCCGGTTTTTTTGCAGCAGAGGCAGGCTTCTTCGCAGCCGGTTTCTTTGCGGCAGGCTTCTTTGCAGCCGGCTTTTTCGGCTTCGGAAGCTGCTCGTCCTGATAGGCCTCCTCCGCAGCGCGGAACAGCCGTTTCAGCATACTGAGCATACTCATTTCGCAGAACATCTCCCCTCGGCATGATATACATGTTCATTATACCATAAAACCCGCCGCTTTGCAAGAAGTTTCACGCGTTTTCATAAACCCAACACATAGCCCTGCCGGTATCAGTATACAACATGATCCTGAAAAGAAAATGAAATGCGCCGACCGTTTCAGCCGACGCCCCTGTTTGTCGATCACATTCCGGTTTCAGAGGACGCCCTCTATCACAGGGCGTCCCCTCCTGCCGCTCTGCGGCAATTCACCCCTTGCGGAGCTCTTTATACGCCGAGGTATTTCGCCGTCTGCGGACGGCGACGGGGACTCCGCCCATCGACCCCGCAAGCCTTTTGAAAAAGGCCTGACCGAAAACTTTTATTTCGGGATCCTTAAAGGACAATGTCCTTTAAGCAGAGTCCCCGTTACGAATCCGCCGGAGGTACTTTATCACAGGGAAAAACCGTATTTTTTGCAGAATGCCGGCGTATACGAAAACGATTTTCCATGCAGGTGCGAGAGCAGATGCCCCTCGTCCTGCACGTCAAAGCGCAGCAGACAGGCCGCCAGCAGCTGATGCCCCTCGCCGCAGCGCGCATTGACGCTGCGGTTTCCGTAACGGTTGTCCCCGAGCACCGGGCAGCCAAGTGCTGCCGTCTGCACGCGGATCTGATGCGTCCGGCCGGTGTGCAGCGTTACCAGCAGCAGCGCAAGACCGTCATGCTTTTGCAGCACCTCGTATTCCGTCACAATTTCCCGGAAGCCCTCGCGCGGCAGCTCGGAAAGCTCCGCCGGTCTGCTCTCCAGACGGCGGTGATAGGCACGCACCGTATCATGCTCCTTCGGCGGGATGCCTGCCGTAATACAGAGATACTGCTTGATCACGCGGTTTTCGCGGATCATCTCATTGACGATGCGCAGCGCCTCCGCAGTCTTTGCGCCAATGACAAAACCCTCGGTGTTGCGGTCCAGCCGGTTGCAGAGCGCAGGCGTAAAGCTCTGTTCCGCATCCGCATCATAGGCGCCGCTTTCTGTCAGATACTGCAAAAAGCGTCCGGCCAGCGTATCTGCACTGCCCTGACCGTCCGCATGCACCGGCAGATTGACCGGCTTGCGCAGGATCACGATCTGTTCATCCTCGTATTCGATTTCCGGCATCGGCAGATGCTTCGGCACCGCCTTTTTCGGCACGGCCGTAAACACATCGTCCGGCAGATAAATCTGGAGCACGTCGCCGGTTTTCAGAAATGTTTCCGCCGGAATGCGCCGCCCGTTCAGCTTGACATCCTTTTTGCGGAAGGTCTTGTACAGCAGCGATTTCGGCAGCTTCGGGCAGGCCTTCAGCAGAAATTTATCCGCACGCTGCCCCGCGTCATTCGCCGCGATCATGAATGTATGCATGTCCGCCTCCCGATGATACAGCATCTCCGGACACCGCGGGGCATCCGGAGAAGATTTCATGTTGATCTACCACTGCGCAGCGCGCCGTTCCCGTTTCCCGATGATCACGAAAACGAGAATCGTTCCGAACGTCAGCACCGCATGGGACAGCGCAGCAATCAGAGCGACATTGATATGATGCTGCATTGCGTCAAGATCCTCCTGAATGACGGCTCTCTCTCCGTTGTCCAGTACGATCACGCACTCCGGGAGCGTATCGCCGCGGTCTTCGTCCGTCATGCTGCTGACAACCGTTTTTTCCGTACCGTCCTCCGTCGTATAGCTGACGGACTGATAATACTGCGTCTGCGATCCGTACTCCGTAGAGATCTCACGCGACGTGTATCCGCGGGGCGTACCGATGTACTCCGTGCCGTTTTCGATCCGGATCTCATGGCGTTTCAGCACATAATACAGCGCATCTGTCCCTTTGCCGAAAAACAGAATCCCGAGGATTGTATTTCCGACAAAAATGATCACGATCGCAAAAAGGATGCGCCGTGCTCTGTTTTCTTCCATGTCGAACTCCTTTGTCAGTCCTGTTCTCTGCTTATGTCTTTCCGCCGAAGCACAGACGCAGTGCGTTTGCAGCCAGTTTTACGGCAAACAGGCATCCCGCCATGATCAGGATCTCCGACAGAAAGCAGAGCACCCCGTTGGAAATGCGCGTTTCAATGCCGGTCAGACGATTGATGCTCAGCCCGATAAAAATGCCGAGAAACGTCGTCACAAAATCTGCCCAGTCGATCTTATGCGGCTTTTTTATTTCATCCTGAAAGCCCGCTTTGATCAGTTTTCTGTTATAATACTGCCGTTCCTTTTCGTCCTTTGAAATGCTCATTATGTTCTCCAGAGATATTTCTTGTAGGGATTTCTTCGTTTCTTCTTTTGCTTCGGTTTCCCGAAAAACGCATGGAGCGCCGCCGCTGTGATGATCAGCACCGTCAGCACCGCCGAACCAAGCCGGAACAGCAGCCCGTTGCGTGCCGCAATATATTCCCGCCGGAGCACTGCCTTTCTGTCATTGAACAGAACTTCTGTTTTGTCGCCCTTCTGCATATCCTGCCGCGCCGTGACCGCCGATATGAAGTTCCGCTTCACGCCGTCCTCCGTCGTGAATTCCACGACCGGGTATTTCGACTGCACTGTGATGCCGTCCGTCACGGACGACCGCGTTTCAAAGCTCATGATTGTGCCGGTCGCCTGCACGGGATTTTCCACACGCAGACTGCGGTACAGCGCCAGACGCGGGCTGACAACCGTATAGACGAACAGTCCTGCACAAAGCAGCAGGCCCGCCGCGACCAGAAAAAACTGCAAATACTTCTTCATGCTGCATCCCTCCGTGCTGTCAGGGGTTCAGAAGCTGTCAGATGTCGTTGCGCACAATGTCCTCGTAGGTTTCGCGCTTCACGACGGTACGCGCCGCGCCGTCCCGCACCATGACGAGCTCTGCGCGCGGATTGCGGTTATAGTTCGATGCCATGGAATAGTTATATGCACCGGTCGCCAGCACCGCGAGGACGTCGCCCTCCGCAGCAGGCTGGAGCGGCATATCCTCACCGATGAGGTCGCCGGATTCGCAGCACTTGCCGCCGATTGTGACCTGCTCGCTGCGCTCCTGATCCGCCTTGTTTGCGATCAGCGCCTCATAGCGCGAATGATACAGCGCATAGCGCGGATTATCGCACATGCCGCCGTCGATCAGCACATAGGTGCGGATATCCGGAATGGTCTTCTTTGCCATGACCGTGTACAGCGTCAGTCCTGCACCGCCGACAATCGAGCGTCCCGGCTCAAAGAGCACGAACGGCTCCGGATATTCGGTTTCCGCACAGGTTTCCTTGACTGCTTTCAGAATCGCGCGGACAATTTCGCTGAACGGCCTGGGGTCGTCCTCCTCCGTATAGCGGATGCCGGGGCCGCCGCCGAGGTTCAGCTCCTTCAGCGTAATGCCGAGCTCCGTGCGGATCTGATTCATAAAGCCGAGCATCACACACGCGGCCTCTGCAAACGGATCCGTGTCCAGAATCTGCGAGCCGATATGGCAGTGCAGGCCGGTCAGCAGCAGATTCGGATACAGACTTGCGGCTCTGACCGCAGCCATGGCCTCACCGGTTTCCAGCGCAAAGCCGAACTTGCTGTCGATCTGTCCGGTCTTGACGAAATCATGCGTATGTGCGTCGATGCCCGGCTTGATGCGCAGCATGATGCGCACGGTCTTTCCGGATGCCGCCGCGATCCGGTCAAGGCGCTCCAGCTCCGGCAGATTGTCGCAGACGATTCTGCCGACGCCGTGCGTCACGGCCATTTGCAGCTCCGAATTGGACTTGCTGTTGCCGTGCATGACGATCTTCTCCGCTGGCATCCCCGCCTTTAATGCGGTATACAGCTCGCCGCCGGACACAACGTCCGCGCCGAGTCCCTCGGAGTGGACAATGCGGTACAGTTCCTTGCAGGAGAGTGCCTTGCTCGCAAAGCAGATCATGCCGCTGACGCCGTACTCCTCAGAGATGACGCGTTCAAAGCCGCGGCAGTTTTCGCGGATCATATTT
>JAFZBC010000231.1:0-13015 GCA_017561965.1 Oscillospiraceae bacterium | reverse complement strand
GCCTCCTTGACCTCTTCCTTCGCCTTTTCCTCAACTGCCTTCTTATCGGCAGCCTTCTTTTTCTTTACGGTTTCCGGCTCCGGATCATCCGTGAACGGCAGCTCATAGATGCCCTTCTTTTTGTTCTCGCGGATCAGCGCAAGCACCTTATTGTTCTTCTTGTCGTAGCGATAGAACAGCACGATGCAGAACAGACCGCAGACCAGCATGAACAGACCGGCATTCAGTCCGGGCGGCGTATACTTCATCTTGACGGTATGCGTACCCGGCGTCAGCTCGACACCGATCATCGCCTTGAACAGCGTGACAAACGGTGCATCGACAGCCTGATTGTCAACCGTTTCCGGATGCGTGTAGCGCTTGCCGTCCACCCAAACCTTCCAGCCCGGCTCCGCAGGGATCGAGGTCATCATGATCTCGTTGTCCTTTGCGGTGATGGTTCCGACGAGCGTTCTGCCGCCGTACTTGCTGAGCTTCCACTGAGATTCCTCTGCCCTGAGCGGTTTGATATCCTGCTCAAACAGATCGGAATGGAAGTGATAGAAGAAGAAGTCCTTGATGATGCAGTATTTTTCCTTTGTACCGGCGGAATCTGTCAGCAGCGTCATGCGGAGCTGGAGCTTCTGGCCGGCCGGGAATGTGCCCATATACAGAATGCGGTAATCATCGCCCTCAAAGTAAGAGCCGAGAGAGCTTGCAGACGTGCCGTCGGTATTGAGCATGATATTCGGATCTTCGTTCCACTGATCCGTCATCCAGAGATTGACCTTGCTCTGATTCTCCGTCTTGAAGAACAGGTAGAGCGGCTCCTCTGTTTCGGTTTGCAGGAACAGATCCACGGTCGGATCCGCCGCGTGGGAATTGGTATCGGCAGGATCCCAGCCGGATTCACGGAATCTTCTCTGTTCGCCGTATGCGTCCTCATAGCACTGATTCAGACGCGGGTTCGTCAGACCCATCTCCATCATCTCATCGGTGAGCGTCACAGCAATCGGCGTATAATACTTGTGCCAGTCATCAAAGCCGCCGCCTGCGGTGAAGGTCGTGTTGCCGGAAATGGTGGAAAGCAGAATATTCTGGCTGTTGAACGGATTGTCGTTTCCGAATGCATTGACGCGGAGAATATCCTTGCTGACCATGTAGCCGATGTTCAGCGCATTCGGATTCTTGAACACGTCAACGACCATATCCGTTTCAGACTGTGTCATTGCATGATCCTGATAGATCCGTTCATACGCCGCGCCGATGTCGGAATTGATGCCCTTTTTCAGCACGTTCTTGTTTGCATCGCCCTTGTCAAAGACATACTTGATGCCGAGCACGCTGTCTGCAAGCGGCGTATTGCCCTCATATCTGGAGAAATACGAGCTGGTCGTATAGCCCATGGTTTCAATGAAGGTCAGGATCTTTGCGTTCATGACGGAGCTGGAATGCGTGATGCCGCGCAGACCGAAGCCCGCGTTATCGTTGACGGTACGGACGTAGGTCTTTTCTGCTCTGTAAAAGCTGTTGTCATAATCGGTCAGCTTGGCAACCATGTCACGGCCGCTCTGGACATATTCGCGGTAGGATTTTCTGGAGGAATAGCAGACTTCCGTATGAATGTCTTCAAATTCACACTTTGCATTGTAGGTCAGCTCTGCGCCGACGACCGTCAGCATACAGATCGAAACCGTCAGATACAGTCCCTTGGAAAGATTCTTCTTGCTCATCAGCATGATGAAGATGCAGTAAACAGCCAGCAGCGCGATCGTGATCCAGATTGACTTGTAGGTATCGAGATACACGACGCCCTTCATGTTCAGATACTTCTTCTTGTCAATGAGCATCAGAAGAATGAACATGACCGTGAAGCTGCCGCCGAGATACGTTTTCTTAATGCTGGATGCATAGCGCAGCGTCATGGCAGCCATGCTCAGCATGATGAACGAGAAGATGAAGGAATAGCGGAACGGGAGCCAGTTCGGCATCTGTCCGCCGTGCCAGATCATGTCGATCGGTCTTGCGATCATGCAGATGAACATGAAGACGGTCAGGAATGCATAACCGACCTTTTTGTTCCACGGAATGCGCTTGTTCAGGAAGAACAGCGGTGCGCAGAGGAACGCGAGCACGCCGCAGTAGATCTCCGGCTTGCCTTCGACGTTGACGGAGTTATACTGATTGACACAGAACTGCGCGATGAATTCCAGCGGCGTGAACTGCCACTTCATCGACCAGTCCGGCTTGGTGAAATCGAACTTGCCGAGTGCCAGCGCATTGTAGACCGGCAGGATCATGAACGCGGCACATGCGACTGCAACGGCAGAGGCCAGCGCCATGCGGCCGAACACGACCGGAATTTCCTTGCGGTGCTTCGGTGCCAGAAATGCCTTGTCCGAACCGAAGCAGACATAGAAGAAGAAATAGATCGCGGAGAAGATGCAGCACATAAAGCCGATATAGAAGTTTGCGATGCACATCACCGCGAGCGGAATGATGAAATTCAGCTTTCTGCCGTCATCCACAAGGTACTCGATGCCGAGCACGATCAGCGGCAGGAAAACCAGACCGTCCAGCCACATCGGGTCGATCGTCTGGATAATGCCGTAAGCACACATGCCGAACATCGTGCCGAGCATGACGCCGAGCTCCGGCTTGACATGCTTTGCTTTTCTGACATAATAGCAGAATGTCACGGATGCCATGCCCAGCTTGCAGAGTATCATGATCAGCAGGGCGCCGAGCAGCATGGTGCGCGGCAGCAGAATCACGATCAGCGTAAAGGGACTGGCCAGATAATAGCCGATGACACCCTGATAGCCGCCGGACAGATTGCGCGACCAGTTATACAGAATGCTGCCGTCCCCGTGAAACGCATCACGGATCGCTTCAAAATAGTAGACATACTGGCCGTTCAGGTCAAGACACAGCACGGAGTGCTCCCCGAACGGATACATTCCGAAGAATGCATATGCAATGTAGATCAGCGCAACCGGCAGCGCAAAAGCCGCTAGATAACACCAGTTGCGGGAAAGCCAGCCTTTGATCCCGCCGCCCTTTGCATTGACCGTTGCAGGGGTTTCCGGGACTGCCGCTGCTTTCTTTTTCGCTTTTGACATGAAATTCCTCCTTTTCCTTTGCCTGTTTATCCGCCCGTACACGAATAAAGTGCATACTCTACTATTATACATGATATTGCAGGATTTTACAAGAGGTTTTGCGAAAATTTTTTTGTTCCGCAGTTGCCGGAAGGCAGGCCAGAATGTCATTTCAGATAGCAAAAAACAGGGCTGAAGCCGTTTTATAAATATCCTTTGATTCCTCTGCTACCTTTTGTATAAACCGCCAATGATTCTACGAATCGCTTGAAATTATCTTCGCAATATGCTATACTATATGATGTATACGACTGCACGGAATACGGCGTTTTTGCCCGAAACTCCGGTCTTTTTTCGTGCAGAAACGGGAAGTAGTCAGTTAAATATAGAAACGAGGATGTGAACAGATTGAATTCCTTTGAAGAAGTGTTTGATGCTGTGAAAGCATACTGCACGCAGAACGGAAAAGTCGGTGATGTTGCAAAAAAGCTCTGGCTGGATACGCTGAAGCCTGCACGTCTGGAGGGAACAGACGCTGTTTTTTATTGCGCTTCCGAATTTCAGCGTTCCGTTGTCAACAATAACTATGCGCACCTGCTGGAGGAAGGCTTTGCGGAAACGCTCGGCTTTCCGGTCAAGCTGCGGCTGATCGTCCAGGACGGCACAGAGGATGCCGCCGATGCAGCCGAGCAGGATCAGAAAACAGCGGACGCACTGGAAAAGACAGCGAATGACGGTGAGTATGCCTATACCTTCGATACATTTATCGTCGGCGGCTCAAACCAGTTTGCCTATGCGGCCTGCACCAGTATTGCCCGCGGCGACAATAACGGCAATACCTATAACCCGCTGTTTATCTACGGGCCGTCCGGACTTGGCAAAACGCACCTGCTCACGGCAATCTCCCATGAAATGAAAAAACGCAATCCGGGGCTGAAGATCATCTACGTCACCGGCGAAACCTTCGCCAATGAGCTGATCGAGGCGATTCAGCAGAAAAAGGATACGACCAAATTCCATGAGAAGTACCGCAATGCGGACGTGCTGCTGGTCGATGACATCCAGTTCATCAGCGGCAAGGAATCCACGCAGGAGGAATTCTTCCATACCTTTAATATTCTACACGCAGCCGGCAAGCAGATCGTTCTGACCTCTGACCGCCCGCCGCGTGACATCAAGATCCTGGAGGACCGGATCCGCACGCGCTTTGAATCCGGCCTGATCACGGACATTTCCATGCCGGACTTTGAAACCAGAGTCGCGATCATCCGCCGCAAGGCAGAGCTGCTCGATCTCAATATTCCGGATGACGTCGCGGAATTCATTGCAAACCGCCTCAAGACGAATATCCGTCAGCTCGAAGGCGCCGTCAAGCGTCTGAAGGCACTGAAATCCCTTGCGGATTCCTCCCCGTCCATCTCCATGGCACAGAGCGTCATCCGCGATATTCTGACGGACGAGCAGCCGACACCGGTTACGGTCGAGAACATCATTCAGGAGGTTTCCAACCTGTACGGCGTCACTGCGGAGGACATCCGCTCCAAGAAGCGCTCGCAGCAGATCTCCAACGCCCGCAAGGTCGCGATCTATCTGGTGCATGAGATCACCCAGATGACGCTGGCCTCCATCGGCGAGGAATTCGGCAACCGCGATCACTCTACTATTGTATATGCAGTCAAGTATGTCGAGAAAAATATGAAGAAGGATGCGAACCTCCGCGACGCGATCGAAACGATCACGAAAACGATCCGTGACGGTTCCGGAAAATAATCTCCCGGACTTTTCCACTTCTTTGTGCATTTGACAGATTTTGCCGGATCGTTGTCAAAAACGGTAAATTCAACCCAACGGAAAATATGACAAAATGGTTACGGGGAGCATTTGTTCGATTTTCAGAGTTTCAACAGCTGTTGAATGAAATGTTGAAAAACTCCCCTGTATTTGCGGGCATTTCTCGTTTTCCCACATTGCGATTGTGGAAAACCGGCCGATATACTCCGGGTATTCACAATTTCAACTAAGTTTTCAACATTTTCTCCCGCTGATTCCACTTTTCAAACTGTTTCCTTTTTGTCATTTTCCACTTTCCACTTTTCCAAAATCTTCCAACGCACCGCCGTGGAAATATTCTGCGGGTTCCCGCTGCGGGAACAGTCAGGTGCCGGCGGCATTTTCCGGAATCCCGGAACCGGCTCTCAACTTTTCCACACCCCCTACTGCGGCTTCTGATAAATACCTATTATCCGATACCGTTCCGGTGTGTGCTGCATGCAGATGCGATGTGCAAAACTGAGATGCCGAAAAACTGAAACCGAAAGGAATGATCCGAATGAAGATCACCTGCCAGAAAACAGATCTGTATGAAGTCCTGCCGAACGTCGCAAAGGCGACCAGCGTCAAAACCCCGATGGAAGCACTCGCGGCCATTCGTCTGCGCGCTGCCGGACAGGAGCTTGAGCTGACCGGATATGATCTGGAGCTCGGCATCCGCACACAGATTCCTGCTGCCGTGGAGGAGGAGGGCGTTCTGCTTGCAGACAGCCGCTTCTTCTCTGAGATCATCCGCAGAATGCCGGACGGCGTTCTCGTCATTGAAACAGACGAGCGTCTGAAAATCACGATCACCGGCGGCGGCACATCCTGCCAGCTTGCAGGCATGAATGCAGAGGACTATCCCGAGCTGCCCGACGTGGAGCAGCAGCAGGGTGCGGTCATCCCGCAGAGCCTGCTGAAAAATATGATCGACCAGACGATCTATGCCGTTTCGCTCGATGAAACCAAGCCGATTTTCACCGGTGAGCTGATCGAGATGGCAGACGGCGTTCTCAATATTGTTGCACTGGATAATTACCGCATGGCACTGCGCACCGAACCGCTGCCGGATCAGGAATCCATGAAGTTTGTCGTTCCGGCAAAGGCACTGCGCGAGATTCAGCATCTGCTCGGGGATGACGAAAAGAATGAACATCCCTGTGTCATCCGTCTGGATCAGCACCATGCGATTTTTGAGGTCGGGCGCTATACGGTTTATACCAGACTGCTGGCCGGCGAGTTCATCAATTACCGCAGAAGCATTCCGGAGAACACCAGAACAGAGGTTCTGATGAACCGCCGCGACCTGATCGACAGCCTGGAGCGCTGCGGCCTGCTGATCTCCGAGAAGAACAAGACGGCCGTCCGGTTCCAGTTTGAAGAGGACCGCGTGATGGTCAGCTGTCAGAATGTCGTCGGCAGCGTGGATGACCAGATCACCTGCGATCTGACCGGCGAGAAAATGGTCATCGGCTTCAATAACCGCTATCTGCTGGAGGCAGTCCGTGCCGTGCAGGGCGACCGCGTTCGCCTGTTCCTGACGGCGGCAGACCGTGCCGTCAAGGTCATGGAGGCGGACGGGGACGGTTCCGTTGCAGTCATTATGCCGGTGCAGGTCAGAAAATAATCTGAGCGGAGAGGAAACGCAGGTCACATGGAAGAGATCAGAATTCAGATCCGCACCCCGTTCATCAAGCTGGAACAGCTCATGAAGCTGGCCGGTCTGGTCGATACGGGCGGACTTGCAAAGGGCATCATTCAGGACGGCCATGTTCAGGTGAACGGCGAGGTCTGCACGATGCGCGGAAAAAAAATCCGGAACGGCGACACGGTCACGGTGGAAGGATATACCGTAATCGTGGATGCACCGCTTGAAGAAACAACGTAAATGCGTGTATTATCGTTGGAGGCTGAGGGCTTCCGCAATCTGGAGCATGTGAAGATGCAGCCGCACCCGGATCTGAACCTGATCTTCGGGAACAATGCGCAGGGCAAGACGAATCTGCTGGAGGCGATCTGGAGCTGTACCGGCTGCCGGAGCTTCCGCGGTGCAAAGGAAAAGGATTTTATCCGCATGAAGTCTGCTGCAATGCATCTGAAGCTGCGATTCCGGGATTCCCGCAGAGAGCAGGAGATCCAGATGCATCTTGCCCGCGGTGAGGGCAGGCAGAAAAAGATTCTGCTGAACGGCGTGCCGCTGAAAGGCGGCAGCGGACTGTTCTCACAGTTTCAGTGCGTGAGCTTTTCGCCGGATGACCGGGAGCTGATCCGCTCCGGGCCGGAAAAGCGCCGCGGCTTTATGGATCTCTGCGGCTCGCAGCTGACACCGGCGATGCTCGGCTGTCTGCGGCGGTTCGATCAGCTGACGGCGCAGCGCAATGCCGTGCTGAAACAGATCCAGCTCGGAAAGGCGCGGGAACGGGATCTTGCGGACTGGGATCTGCAATTAGCTGCACACGGCAGCCTGCTGACCTGTCTGCGGTATGCCTATATCCGTCAGCTTGCGGCGGTCTGCGAGCAGCTCTATGCACGCATCACGGACGGGCAGGAAAAGCTGTCTGTCAAATACCGCTCCAATCTGTTCCGCAATTCGGAGATTCCCGAAAAGCCGACGGCGGAGATGCAGCAGTATTACTACGAACAGCTGCGGAGATCCGCTGCGGATGACATCCGGCTGGGCTTTACCGCCAAGGGCGCAGGCAGAGATGATTTTTCCTGCAAGATCGGCGGGCTTTCCGTGCGGGATTTCGGCTCGCAGGGACAGCAGAAAAGCCTTGCACTGGTTCTGAAGCTGGCACAGGCAGCGGTCTTTTATGAGAATAAGGACGAAACACCTGTGATTTTGCTCGATGATGTCATGGGCGAGCTGGACGCGCAGCGGCAGCGGCTTGTGTATGATATTGTGCAGGATATGCAGATCTTTCTGACGACGCCGCAGCCCGAGGCTGTCGGGCAGGTGCCGGAGGGACATGCATATTTCATGGAAAACGGTGCATTGATACAGCAGTCCGGCACGGCGGAATGAAGCATTCTGCCGCGGACGTCAGGAGGCAGTATGTATATCCATCTCGGAGAGAGTATTTCGATCAATGACACGACGGTGATCGGCGTGTTTGATCTGGAGAATACGACGATCGGGCCGGATACGCGCATGTATCTGAACCGGCTGAAAAAAGAGGGCAGAGCTGTGGAGGTTTCTGCCGAGATGCCAAAGAGCTTTGTGGTCTGCATGGAAAACGGGCAGGAGGTCGCATATATTTCGTCGATCTCGGTTGCCACACTGAAAAAGCGCGCAAAGACGATGTTTTAAGCGATTGCATTCTATGATGATATTGCATTGCGGCGCTGCCGTATATGCCGATAGATTCCCGCGGGAAGCTGCGGGGCGGGATCCCGTGACAGATCCGGCGAACAAACCGAAAGAGGACTGAACATGGATAATGAAGAAATGCTGACACAGGTGCCTGTTGAGGGCGATTACGACGAAAATCAGATACAGGTGCTCGAAGGACTGGAGGCTGTCCGCAAGCGTCCCGGCATGTACATCGGTACGACGGGATCGGGTGGTCTGCATCATCTGGTCTATGAGATCGTGGACAACTCGATCGACGAGGCACTTGCGGGCTACTGCACCAAAATCACGGTTGAAATTCTGGAAGGCGACATCATCCGCGTTACGGACAACGGCAGAGGCATTCCGGTCGGTATGCATCCGAAGGAGAAGATCTCTGCGGCGACGGTCGTGTTTACGGTGCTGCATGCCGGCGGTAAATTCGGCGGCGGCGGCTATAAGGTCGCGGGCGGTCTGCACGGCGTCGGCGCGTCGGTCGTCAATGCGCTGTCTGAGTGGCTGGAGCTGACCGTCTGGGACGGCAAGCACAGTTATTTCCAGCGGTTTGAACGCGGCAAGTATGACAAAGAGCTGGAAATGACCGGCGATACCGACCGGCACGGCACATCCGTCACATTCAAGCCGGATGCGGAGATCTTTGAGGAAACAACCGTATTTGATTATCAGGTGCTGCTCAAGAGAATGCGCGAGCAGGCGTTCCTGAATGCCGGTCTGACGATCGAGATCGAGGACAAGCGGCATCCCGAGGAGAATCTCCATGAGGTACTCTGCTATGAGGGCGGTATCCGCGAGTTCATCGAGCATATCCACAAAACACGCGGCCTTGATCCGCTTTCCGAGCCGAAATCCAAGGACGGAAAACCCGGTACCAGCTGCGGCGTCATTTACTTCAACGGCAAAAAGGGCGACAACGCCGTTGAAATTGCAATGCAGTACAACGACAGCTACAATGAAGTCATTATGTCGTTTGCGAACAATGTCCATACCATTGACGGCGGCGTGCATGAGGTCGGCTTCCGCAATGCGCTGACCAAAACGATCAACGAATACGGCAAGAAATTCGGACTGCTCAAGGATGACAATAAGCTCATGGGTGAGGACGTCCGTGAAGGTCTGACCGCGATCATCTCGGTCAAGCTGACGGACTGCCAGTTTGAGAGCCAGACGAAAGTCAAGCTCGGAAACCCGGAGATCAGGCCGTTTGTCGAGCAGGTCGTCAGCGAAAAGCTGATGGATTATCTGGAAGAAAACCCGACTGTCGCCGCGCTGATCTTCTCCAAGTCACAGGCGGCGCAGCGCGCAAGAGAGGCTGCGAAAAAGGCGAGAGAAACCGCAAGACGCAAGTCTGCGATGGAGAGCGCCTCGCTGCCGGGCAAGCTGGCGGACTGCTCCGAACGTGATATTGAATTCACGGAAATTTACATCGTCGAGGGTGATTCCGCAGGCGGCTCCGCGAAGGAAGGCCGTGACAGACGCTATCAGGCGATCCTGCCGCTGTGGGGCAAAATGCTCAACGTCGAGCGCGTGCGCATCGACAAGGTTTACGGCAACGACAAGCTCCAGCCGGTCGTGACGGCGCTCGGCACCTCGATCGGTGAGGATTTTGATATTACGAAGCTCAGATACGGCAAGGTCATCATCATGGCCGATGCCGATGTGGACGGCTGCCACATCCGCACGCTGCTGCTGACGTTCTTCTTCCGCTTCATGCGGCCGCTGATCGAAAACGGCAATGTGTATATCGCACAGCCGCCGCTGTTCCGCGTGTCCAAGGGCAAAACGCATAAATACGCGTTTTCCGACGAGGAGCGCGACCAGTATATCGCGGAGCTCTCCGCGAACGGCGCAAAGGTCGAGGTACAGCGGTACAAGGGTCTTGGTGAGATGGATCCGGCACAGCTCTGGGAAACCACCATGGATCCGGAAACACGCACCATGATCCAGGTCAAAATGGAGGATGCGATGAAGGCGGACGAGATCTTCTCGATCCTCATGGGCGACAAGGTGCAGCCGCGCCGCGCGTTCATTGAAACCAATGCAAAATATGCAGTCAATCTGGATGTGTAATCCGGAAAATCTGAGAAAAAGGAACAGGAACAATGGCAAAGGAAGAAAAGATCCTGACGGTCCGCAGCAAGCTGAACGACCGTGATTTTGAGGATGTGTTCAAGATTTATCTGGAAACAGAGCGCACAAAGGACAGAAGCATCGGCCTGATCGGCGGCGGTGTGCTGTGCCTTGTGTGCCTGATTCTGCTGCTGATTTTCCGCAACATGACCTTCATTTTCTACGCGCTCGGCTGCCTGATCGTGGCGGCAGCCTACTGGTTTGTGCCGGTCAACAAAAAGTTTATTGCGAACAACAAGCTGCAATTCGGCGAATGGCGCGAAACCTCGTTCTATCCGCACAGCATCACCGTCATGGAGATTTTTGAGGAGAACGAGAGCGAGAGCATGGATGAAGAGGAGATCGAGGAGGCAACGACGAAAATCTCCACCGTCAGTCTGACCGCTTACGAAAATGAGCGCGGCTTTCTGTTTGCGGAAAGCAAGATCATCAACCAGTTTCTGTATATCCCGAAGCGCAGCCTGAAAAAGCAGGAGCTTGCGGATATTCAGGCATTTGCAAAGGAGCGCTGCTCCGGCGGCTATCACCTGATCGAAATGAAGTCCATGATCGAGGACGGCGAACAGGAACCGGAGGAGGATGAGAGCACTTCCCTGACGGAGGACGTCTGCAATCAGTATTACGGCGCGAAGAAGCTGCATCTCTATGATGCAGACGGCCACCGCGTCGCAATGGACGAGGACGAGGCGGAGGAAGCGCTCGAGGAACTGGATGCAGAGGAAGACGAGGCACTTGAGGAGGCGCATACCGAAGTGATGGATGTTCCCGACCTCGATGTGGAGGAAGAATGGGAGCGCATCATCGCGGAGGACGCAGAGGAGCAGGATACAGCGGAGGATACCGGGGATGAATAAATCAGGGAGACCGCTTCTGTCCCGCAGCTATCATATTCCGCTTTCCATGTTCGATGACGCATTCCGTAAATTCCAGAAAAAGTTCGTATATCCGCAGAATATCTTTATTTCTTTGATCTTTCTGGCCATTGCCGGCGTATATGTTCACGCAGCGATCAAGGATAATACGCAGACGCTTGCATATCTGCTGATCGCGGCCTGTCTGGCGCTAGTGCTGGTACGCTGGTACCGGACGTTCAAGCTGCGCCGCGCCGTACACGATGCGCTGAAGGATGTCGAGCAGGACACCTATGAACTGAATGTCTACGAGGACGGCATGGTCATCCGCACGAAGGATGCGCCGCAGCCGGAGGCCTCTGCTGCGCCGGAACCGGCTGAGGAACCGGCGGCACAGGAGGAAAAGACCGGAAACGGTTTTCAGCAGTTGTTCCCGGAGGAGCCCGCACAGCGCGATCCGGTCCCGCCGACAGAGCTGCCGTTCGGCACGGGCATGAAGCTGCTGGAATTTCCGGAATACTTCATGGCCTATGTTGTAAAGCAGAATTTTTACGTGATTCCGAAAAAGGATTTCTCCGATGACGAGATCGCGCAGCTGAAACAGCTCTTTCATCTCTGAGCATTTTTTCGCGGAGCCCGGCGGTGTTTCCCGGCTTCTGCGATCTGATACCGCAAACCGAAAAAGGAGGCAACAGCCTTGTACGATACCAGCAATGCAATCATGATCCGCCGCGACATTGAGGAGGAAATGCGTTCATCGTTTCTCGCGTATTCGATGTCCGTTATCACCTCCCGCGCGCTGCCGGATGTACGGGACGGACTGAAACCCGTACACCGCCGCATTCTGTATACGCTCTTTGAAAAGAGCCTGACGCCGGATAAGCCGTACCGTAAGTGCGCGGACATCGTCGGTTCCGTGCTCGGTGAATATCACCCGCATGGTGATGCATCCGTTTATATGGCGCTGGTGCGTCTGGCGCAGAGCTTCTCCATGCGTTATCCGCTGGTGGACGGTCACGGAAACTTCGGTTCCGTGGACGGCGACCCGCCTGCGGCTTACCGTTATACCGAAGCAAAAATGGCGAAGATGTCCGTCAACATGCTGACGGATATCCAGAAGGAAACGGTCGATTTCCAGTCGAACTACGATGACCGTCTGAAAGAGCCGACTGTGCTTCCCGCAAGATTCCCGAATCTGCTGGTCAACGGCTCGGAGGGCATCGCGGTCGGTATGGCGTCCCATATCCCGCCGCACAATCTCGGCGAGGTCATTGACGGTCTGGATTATCTGATCGAAAATCCGGATGCGACGCTGGAACAGCTCATGACCTTCATCAAGGGGCCGGACTTCCCGACCGGCGGCATCATCATGGGCAGAGCCGGACTCCGTGCCGCCTATGCGACCGGCCGCGGCAAGCTGACTGTCCGTTCCAAGACCGAGATCACCGAGATCAAGAACCGTCAGTGCATCATCGTCACGGAGATTCCGTACATGGTCAACAAGGCGGAGCTGATCAAGTCGATCGCGGAGCTGGCAAAGGACAAGCGCGTGGACGGCATTCACGACATCCGCGACGAATCCGGCAGAGAAGAAAAAATCCGCATCTGCATTGAGCTGAAAAAGGACGCAAATGCGAATCTTGTGCTCAATCAGCTGTTCCGCTATACGCAGCTTCAGGATACCTACGGCGTCATCAATCTGGCGCTGGTCAACGGCATTCCGAAGGAGCTGACGCTGAAAGAGATCCTCCAGTATTATCTCGATCATCAGATCGACGTGGTGCAGCGTGCGT
>JAFZBC010000230.1:0-1619 GCA_017561965.1 Oscillospiraceae bacterium | reverse complement strand
GTCTGCGGCAGATCTATGCCGATGCGCTGAAAGAGATCGAAGCCATCGAAACCGACTCTGACCGGCTGCACAGGCTCACGGATGAACGGACAGAGCGTCTGCACCGGGTGACGGCGCTCGCAAGGCAGCTGACTGCACACCGGCAGAAGCTGGCAGAAACCTTCTCCCGCAGAGTCGGAGAGGAGCTTGCGTATCTGAATATGCCGCGCGTGCAGCTCTCCGTTGCACTGACGCAGGGCAAGCTGACGCCGAGCGGCATGGACCGCGCTGAATTCCTGATCTCAGCAAACCCCGGCGAGCCACCCAAACCGATTGCGCAGATCGCATCCGGCGGTGAGCTTTCCCGCATGATGCTGGCGCTCAAGGCTGTGCTTGCAGAGCGCGATGCGATCCCGACGCTGATTTTCGACGAGATCGACACCGGCGTCAGCGGCAAGGCCGCGCAGAAAATCGGCCTGAAGCTGCGGGAGCTTTCGCTGCACCATCAGGTGATCTGTGTCACGCATCTGGCACAGCTTGCCACACAGGCAAACCATCATCTGCTGATTGAAAAACACAGCACCGATACCGCAACGAACACGGAGGTCACTGTCCTGAACAGAAGTCAGCGTATTGAAGAAATCGCGCGCATCATGGGCGGCGACGACCGCTCTGAGCTTCTGCTGAAAACCGCAGAGGCCGCGCTGGATGCGGCATCCGGAAAGGAGGAACGCAATGCAGCCGGAAGCTGAAATAAGACCCGCTGTCCGCAGACGGCCGCGCCGTTCTGTGATTCCGCCGCAGACAAAAGAACGCAGCACCGGCATCGACATCATCAAAATCGTTGCGCTGATTCTTGTTGTCACGGTGCATTCCTTTCTGCATACCGGCTTTTACAGCACGCCGATCTCGGCCGATTTCGGCGCATTCCAGATTTACATCCGGTGGATCGCATTCTGCTGCGTCCCGCTGTTCATGACCGTCACCGGCTATCTGATGAGCCGGAAGCGTCTGAGCGCGGGCTATTACAAGGGCATTCTGCGCGTGCTGGTGATCTACGTGTTCATCAGCATCGTCAACCTGATTTTCAATATCTGCTTTCACCAGTTTCATTACAGCATCTGGCAGGCTGTCCGCGGACTGTTCATGTACACAGACGCGCAGTACAGCTGGTATGTGGAATATTATTTCTGCATCTTCCTGCTGATCCCGTTCATCAATCAGGCGTATCACGGAATGCGCAGCAAGCGGAACAAGCGGCTTATGCTGATAACATTCTGCTTCCTGTTCCTGTTTGCGCAGTCGTTCTATATCGGCACGAATTACAACACGCAGATCAAAATTTTCCCCAGCTTCTTCACGCGCGGCTACCCGTTTGCGTATTATCTGATCGGCGCGTATCTGCGTGATTTTCCGCCGAAACGCAAACCGCGCCGGAAATTGAAGTATCTTGCGATATTCGGCGCTGCACTCGTCTGGGTTTCTGTTGTTACATTTTATCAATGCCTGAAGAATAAAGAGTGCGACTGCATCTGGCGCACCTGGCACAACGATGACTATGCCGCATGGCCTGTTGCAGTGATGACCGCGATGCTGTTTCTGCTGCTGTTTGACATCCGCATCAAGAACAAAATCGCACG
>JAFZBC010000229.1:0-1993 GCA_017561965.1 Oscillospiraceae bacterium | reverse complement strand
GGACGTCATCGTGACCGGCATGGACGGCATTGTGCAGGAGCAGATGTACTCCCCGCGGCTGACGACCTGCGTCAAGGATTATCCGCGGCTCAGCGCGGCCGCCCTTGATACCGCAGAGCTGATTCTCGGCGGAGAGAGCGTAAACGAGCAGATCCGGGTGGCGCCGATTCTCCGGATCTCCGAATCCTGCGGCTGCCGCGTGACTGAGCACCGTGACCAGAACGAAGCGATCCGCAGCCTCTGGCACCGGCTCCAGGTCTGTGTCGATGAGGAATCCGAGGAGCACTGGCTGCTCGGCGACATGCTGGACCGCAAATCCCCGACCGTCATCGACTATCTGGACGTCATGTCCGGGCGCATTCCGGAGGATGCATACCTTTGTCTGCGCGATTCGCTCTGTGCGGAGCTGACCGACAGCAGCCTTCAGCAGTTTGCCGATCCTTCCGAGCTGATGAGCACCGTCATGCACAAGCGCCGCGAAAAGCAGTTTGCGATCATTCCGCGTTCCGGCCTGATCCCCGATCTGGAGCAGGTGATCGCGGACGGACGCGCGGTGTATGTCAATTCGATTTATATGCAGGGCGAGGTATACGGCTATTACGCCTACCACGGCACTGCCATTGCAGAGGAGAGCTTCCGGCTCCCGAAGTTTATCCACACCGCAGGCAACGTCATCGGATGCAGCCTTTCCACGTCCCGCTTGCAAGGCATGAACGAAAAGCTCATGGCTGCGCGCATCCGTGACTCGCTGACCGGTATGCTCAATCTCCACGGCGCCATGAAGATGCTCGGAGAGCGCATCCGCGAAGAAAATCACGTCGGCGAGCGTCTGATCATGATCGTGATCGGGCTGAACCGTCTGCGGCAGATCAACAGCATTTTCGGACGGAGTGAGGGCGATCAGGCACTGCTGAGCCTCGCAAATGCCATCACCGACAGTATCGACAGCGATGCGCTGGCTGCGAGAGTCAGCGGGGATGAATTCCTGATTTCGCTGTTCCATTCCGATACCCATATGAATACGGCGGAGGCGCTGATCAGCGTGCTCCGGCGCCGTATGATGAGCTATAATCAGGTTTCCGGCAAGAGCTATACGCTGGAGATTTCGGTCGGCAAGGTTTCTGCGGAAATCAGTGAACGCATGTCTTTGGATACGCTGCTCAATGAGGCGATCACCAACAAGGATGAGCAGCGGATGCACAATCACACGCGGATGGCGGAGCCGCCTGCCGTGACGGAGGCGGACGCTGCCCAGCTGGACCGCATTATCAATGAGAATCTGCTGAGCTACTTCTTCCAGCCGATCGTCAGTGCAAAGAACGGGCAGATCGTCGCTTACGAGGCGCTCATGCGTACCAGCGGCGGGCTGAAGGTGTCACCGCTGGCGCTGCTGGCGCATGCGACCGCGACAAACCGCCTCTACGAAATCGAGTGGCTGACCTATAACAATGTGCTGAAATATGCGGATGCATCCCGTGACAAGTTCCAGGGGCGGCATATTTTCATCAACAGCATTCCGGGGCATTTCCTCAATGACGCGGACTTTTCCAAGCTGCGCGAAAAGTACGGCGACCTGCTTCCGCAGCTCGTGGTGGAATTCACCGAGCAGGCAGAAACAGAAGGCGAGGAGCTCCGCATGATTCAGCAGCGGTGCCAGCAAAACGGCATGGACATTGGCGTTGACGATTACGGCACCGGCTATTCCAATGTGACGAATCTGCTGAAATATTCCCCGAATTACGTCAAAATCGACCGCGGCCTGATTGCCAATATCCACGAGGAGCCGAAGAAGCAGCATTTTGTGACCAACATCATCGAATTTGCCCATGCAAACGGCTTTATGGCGCTGGCAGAGGGCGTGGAAACCGCAGAGGAGCTGCGCGCGGTCATCCGCTTCGGTGCGGATCTGATCCAGGGCAACTTTACCTCTGTGCCGAATGCCGCACCGCTGGACGCGATCCCCGACCGCATTGCGGCGATGATCGTCAAGTTC
>JAFZBC010000228.1:0-2267 GCA_017561965.1 Oscillospiraceae bacterium | reverse complement strand
GCGGCGGCAAAGGAAACAGACGATATCCCGAAGCCGTTTGCAGATTTTCTCAAAAGTGAACCGGAAAGCAATGCGTATGACGATTTTGCGAAATGGGATGACACGCTGATCAGATCCTACGGCGAGCGCAAGTTCATCACCATGGACACAGACGATGCGCAGATCTACGGAAAAGGAACATAACGATGGGACACGGAAGCTATACGGCAAGTGACTGGAACAAGCTGAGAAGCTCGTTCGGTGCACAGAAAAAAGCGTCGGACATTTTCAGAGCGGAGGCGCCGCAGACCGCTGCGTCTTTGCGGGGCGTTTTCCGGGAGGCGCGCGACAACGAGGATTCCCCGATGTCCACACCGGTCATCATCGGGCTGGACGTCACGGCGTCCATGGGCTATCTGGCCGAGGAGCTCGCAACGCATGCGCTGAACCGCGCCATTATGTATCTGTACGAGAATAAGCCGATCCCCTGCCCGCAGGTACTCTGCTGCGCGATCGGCGACAGCAAAAGCGACCGCGTCCCGTTGCAGGTGACGCAGTTTGAAAGCGATATCCGCATCATCAAACAGCTGACCGGTCTGTATCTGGAGGGCGGCGGCGGCGGAAACGGCGGCGAATCCTATCAGCTCGCGTGGTATTTTGCCGCAAACCGTACCAAAACAGACTGCTATAAAAAAAGGCACCGGAAAGGGCATCTCATCACAATCGGAGATGATCTCTGCCACAAGACGCTCACCCGGAACGAGATCGCGCGCGTATTCGGTGACAGCGTCCCGTATGATCTGTCTGATTCGGAGCTGCTTGCAGCCGCGGAGGAAAAATATCACGTTTTCCACATCTGCATTGACAAGGGCATGCCCGGCGACGACCGGATCTTTGCGGCGTGGAACGATCTGATGCCCGGACGGGTTGCAGCAGTCAGCAAAAAGGATATCTCCTGCCTGGCGGAGCTGATCTTTTCGCTGATCTCCGTCGCGGAGGGCAAAACAAACAATGAAGCCCTGCGGTGTGTGGATCAGAGCGCTGCGGAAATCGCCGCGGCATCGCTCGCCTGCATCCGCATGGCCGATCAAAATATCATTTCATTCTGAGGAGGTTTTCAATATGGGACACGGAAGCTATAATGCAGCGGACTGGAGCCGTCTGAAGCAAAGCAGAGGCATCAGCGATCAGTCCACCGCCGGTGACATCTTCAAAGGCAACGGCGCGCAGGAAAAATACCTGCCGCAGTTCATCACCGTGCGTGAATCCAGGGACAGCGCAGATTCCCCGAACGCGACGCCGATCATCATCGGATTTGATTCGACCGGCTCGATGGGCTATCTCGCTGCCGAAATCGCAAAGAACTCGCTCAACAAAACCGCAACCATGATTCTGGAAAAGCGGCCGGTTCCGGATCCGCATATCATGTGCGCGGCGTTCACCTCGCCCGGACACGGTCTTTCGATGCAGGTCACGCAGTTTGAAGCGGATATCCGCGTCGTGGAGCAGCTGCTGGATTTCGTCCTTCAGGGCGGCAACCGGTACAGCTATGATGCGCTGGTCTGGTATTTTGCGATGAAGCATACCTCGACCGACTGCTTTGAGAAGCGCGGCAAAAAGGGATTCCTGTTCTGCATCGGTGACGAGATCGGCGACGACGGCAAGGAAGCAATTCTCCGCAGCAGCGAGATTGAGCGCACCTACGGCGACAAAAATGCCCCCGATTACAAAACGCGCGAGCTGGCGGCACTGGCCGGCGAGAAGTATGAGATTTTCCACATCATCACAGGCAGCCACACCGCATCCTCTCTGAAAACCTGGGAACCGCTGCTGCCCGGCCGCAATGCGGTCATTGAACCGGAGAATATCGAATTCCTGGCAGAGGTCATGATTTCTCTGATGCAGGTCACAGGCGGCATGACAAAAGCGGATGCTGTTTCCCAGTGGAGCGGCAAGGCAAAGGACGTCGTTGTATCCGCGCTGGAAACGATCTCTCTGTGATCAGCCGTGTCAGTTACAATCGTCATCGGCAAGAATTTCGGCGATGAGGGAAAGGGGCTTGCCGCGGATTATTTCGCAATGCAAAGCGTCAGAGCGGGGATTCCTGCAATCTGCGTGCGGCACAACGGCGGCGCACAGGCCGGGCACACCGTTGACTTTCCGGAAAAGCGGTTTGTATTCTCACAGCTGTCATCCGCATCGTTCCGCGGGACAGATACCTATTGGGCAGACAGCTTTCTGCCGGACCTCTATAAGCTCTCCGATGAAATCACGCGGTTCCGCAGCCT
>JAFZBC010000227.1:0-2250 GCA_017561965.1 Oscillospiraceae bacterium | reverse complement strand
CGCTTTCAGCTTCGCGCCGTGATCCAGCAGCAGTTTCAGCTTTTCCGCGGAATGCGCCTGAATCGCCTCCTCAGCGGGCGTGGTGCTGTCCTCATCATCGTCCTCGTAATTGCCGCGGAAGAACGAATACGCACCCGCATCAGGATCGGCGCCGTTATCGAGCAGCAGCTTGACGGCCTTTGCATCCAGATGCGCAACCGCATAGCTGAGGCTCTTTTTCGGGGAGAACATGCCGGTCATGAACTTGTCGCTCTGCCGGATCGTCATGAACGCGGACGGAAACAGCATACAGAGCCCGGCGATCAGCAGTCCCGCACCGACAGCCTTCCGCCTGATCTTTTTGATTGCGTGCAGAATGAGAACGATTGCGATGACCGCAATGACCGCAAAGGGTACGCCCGTAATCAGCGACATGATATGATCTTTGACATTGCCGAGTTTATCCATGGTTTAATCCTCCGTCTGCCGCTTGCGCTTGCGGTACTCCGTCGGGGTGATGCCGACGATCTTCTTGAACTGGTGCATAAAGTGAACATAATTGCTGTAACCGCTCTGGTCTGCAATGCAGGCGATGCTGTAATCGGTGCTGGCAAGCAGCCGCTTGGACAGCTCAATGCGGCTGTTGATGACGTCCTGCGTGAAGCTGATGCCGAAGCAGCGCGTATACAGCTTCTGGAAATAACCGCGGCTCAGGATCAGATCCCGGCACATCGAATCAATGCTCCAGTCCTCCTGCGGATTGCTGTAAATCCGCTCGCGCAGATCGACAAATTCGCGGTAATAGGGCGAGGCTTTTTCATTGCGGCGGGATGCGCGGCTCTCCTCCAGTTTTGCCGCCGCGATCTGCGTGATCTGCTCCAGCGTCATGTCCGGCGCAATATGGTCGCAGAAAAAGCCGAAGCTGGCCGTGATCTTGTACGGCTTCAGCGAGCTCTGGTTATAGTGCTCCAGATAGCCGGAAATCGCGTACACAAGGCGCTGACAGGCGTCCTCCTCATAGTCCTGATAACCGATGATCGAAAACTCTGCATCCTCAATGCGGGCGCAGCGCTCATAGGTCGTGCAGCTGTTGTTCATCGCATTGGCAAGCACCGTCACCGCGCTGTCGCCCTCGGAATGGCCGTAGGTTTCATTGACCTGCCGCAGCGAATCAAAGCTGGCATAGAGCAGCAGGAAACGGCGGTGCTCATTCTTCGCCGCCTCAAAGCATTCGCGTGCAAACTTCTGATAGCCCTCGTAATTATACAGTCCCGTCAGCGTATCGCGGATCGTGGTCAGATAAATACGATTATTGAAGCGCTTTAAGTAGCTCTGCATCCGGACAAATTCCAGTGCCGTATTGACAACCGTCAGCCAGTCGCAGTACATCGCATCATAGGTTTCCATTTTGTCCCCGAAGCTCAGCGCCGCAATGCCGAACACGCGGTCATCATGATGCAGCGGGGTAAAGAAAAAGCAGGTCGGCTTGCTGCGCTCGTCGTGCAGGCGCGGCAGCATCTTGGAGGCCGGGAACGGCTTGGTCACAAGCGAACCCGTGCTGCTGTCGATATATTCCAGCAGCATATGCTTCGGGTAGCCCTCCCTGCGGTATTCGGACGGGTTTTCCAGCGCGCCGCCGCCCTCCCAGTCCTCGCAGAGGCAGAGGTAAAATTCGTTGACATCGCGGATCAGGTACACATGATGCCGGATCACGTCCATCAGGCCTTCCAGCGTTTCCTGGGAGGTCATGCGCATGCTCAGATTACTGGTGCTGTACATCGCCTGGAAATCCTCCAGACGGTCAGACATGCGGATCTGCTTTTTCAGATATTCCGGATTGACGCCGCAGGAACAGCTCTCACCGGTCAGCACGCCGATCTGTTCGGTCTGTACCATGGTGCAGCTTTCGCCGGTCATCATCTGATACAGCTTTGCGACGCCCTGCGCACCGAGCCGGAAATTCCGCCGGACAAAGCTGGTCAGCGGGATCATGCTGTGCGTTTCGGAAAGCGATGCGTCATAGCCCGTAACGGACAGATCCTCCGGGATGCGGATGCCGCTGCAAATCAGCTCGTGGCAGAGAGCCTTGGCCATGGAATCATTGCCGCAGACAATGCCCTGCGGCATTCTGCGTTCACCGGAAATCAGCTCCTGTGCCAGCTTTTTCGCGGAGCCGTACCAGTAATCGCCGTAGATCAGATCGGATTCCCTGACTGTCACGCCCGCCGCATTCATCGCGTCGCGGAAGCCGAGCAGACGCTCTTCAGAGGT
>JAFZBC010000226.1:0-4393 GCA_017561965.1 Oscillospiraceae bacterium | reverse complement strand
GCCATTTGCAGGGGTATATTCTTCCCCCGGCTACTGTTCCTTTGCGGGCGGCTCGCTGAAAAGTTGCTACATGTAGCAACTTTTCAGCGAGCCGCCCGCAAAGGAACAGTAGCCGGGGGAAGAATATACCCCTGCAAATGGCAAACAACCGGCAATCAAATGATACCTTTGGGTATTTGGTATGGGTGTGCCAAATAGGTTGTAAACCTTTCGATTTACAACCTATCAGCGTAATTATCGTGGTCGAGGTGACAGGACTTGAACCTGCGGCCTCTGCGTCCCGAACGCAGCGCTCTACCAAACTGAGCCACACCTCGATTTGTGTTTCGCAGTCGTTTCTCTCGTTGACTGCCTTGCTATTATAGCACAAAGTTACGAAAATGTCAAGGGTATTTTTCGCAAATTGCAAAAATTATCAGAAAACACAATTTACCCCTTGAAATTCATAAAGAAATGTGGTATAATGTTACCAGAACACGGGGAACGGAACTGTGTTCTGTCAGAAACATCTGGGAATTCCGGATTATAGGTGTGCGGGCCCTGTGCAGCTAAGCACCGTGAACCATGTCAGGCGGGGAACCGAGCAGCATTAAGCGGATCGCTGGGCGTGCCGCAGTCAGCCTGCACACCTATGCTCCGGAATTTTCCTGTTTATCCGGATGAGCCGAACGGAGGCGGGGTATGGGAAGCTGGCTGCGGAAATATGTGAGGCAGCTCGGAAAGCTGGCGATGAAGGCCGGGTTCCCGGCGCTGGTGATCGACTGCATCATCATCGGGAGCTTTTCCCTCAACGGTACGCCGGATGACGGGGAGCTGCTGCCGCTGTTTTATCTGCGCCTGCTGCTGCTGACCTACGGCGCCTGCTTTATTGCGGCCTGCGTCATTGAGCACCAGAGCCTGATCCGTGCCGCGACACGCATGGATGCCGATCTGATCGGCAATGCCTTCGGCGGATTCCGCAAGCAGGATAAGCTGTTCGCATCCGGTCTGGATCTGTATGCAAAGGAGCGCGCGCGTTCTGCGCTCGACCTGTTTTTAGAGGTGCGCGAATTTGACCTGACAGATCAGGAGCTGGGTGTGCTGTCATTTTATATCGGGCGCTGCTATCAGATGCTGCGCTGTCCGTCCAATGCGATCGGTTATTACGAAACCGCGCGGGAAAAAGGCTTTTCGGAGCATTATGCGAAGCTGTTTGAAGCGCGCAGCTATGCCGAGGGCGGGGATTATTCCCGCAGCTTTCAGTTGTTCAATGAGCTGCTGGAAAACGATCCGCCGGAGGATTTTTATTTTTTGTATACGGATATCGGCTTTCTGTTTATCCGGCAGAAGCAGCCGGATGCGGCCGCCGAATGGTTTGAACGGTCGATCGAGAAGAAGCAGAATTATGCCTTTGCACTGAGCGGCATGGCGATCGCATCGCTGCAAAAGGGCGATTTCGTCGCTGCACAGGATTACCATTATAAAGCGCTGGTGAATCATCTGGATGAGCCCGCCGTGTTCCGGAAGTATTACGAGGAAACCAAGCGGCTCATGCTGGAAATGCATCCGGACTGGTCGGAAAAGACCGGCGCCGCTCCCGCGGAGAACGCGGAACAAACGGAATCAAAAGGAGCGTGACGGTGTATGGCTGCATACGAAGCGCTGTACCGCAAATGGCGGCCGCAGACCTTTGAGGACATTGTCGCGCAGCCGCATATCACAAGAACCCTGAAAAATCAGATCATGCGCGAAAAAACAGCACATGCCTATCTGTTTACCGGCTCCCGCGGAACGGGCAAGACGACCTGCGCGCGTATTTTTGCGAAGGCGGTCAACTGCCTGAATCCGAAGAACGGCGATCCCTGCCTGGAATGCGAGATCTGCCGTGATGCCGAAGCCGGCGCGCTGACGGATATTATTGAGATCGACGGTGCCTCGAACAACGGCGTCGATGAAGTGCGCAGCCTGCGCGGCAATGCCGCGTTGCTGCCGGTACGCTGCAAATATAAGGTGTATGTCATCGACGAGGTTCATATGATGTCAGCCGGTGCGTTCAACGCGCTGCTGAAAATGATCGAGGAACCGCCTGCCTATGTGAAATTTGTCTTTGCGACCACAGAGATCCACAAGGTCCCGGCCACGATTCTGTCCCGCTGTCAGCGGTTCGATTTCCGCCGGATCCTGCCTGCGGATATTGTCGGGCGCATTCAGTATATCGCGGAGCATGAGAGCTTTTCGATCACCGATGCAGCCGCGCACCGGATCGCTGTTCTGGCGGACGGCGGTATGCGCGATGCACTGAGCCTGCTGGATCAGTGCGCAGCGGTTTCCGGGGAAATCGGACTGGAAACAGTCGAGGAGGCCGTGGGCGTTGCCGGGACGGAATCGGTGTATACGGTTCTGCGTGCGATTGCCGCGCATGATGCGTCGGCCGCGCTGGAACGCGTTGATCTGCTCTATCAGCAGTCGAAGGACATGACGCGCTTTGCGGACGAGCTTTCGCAGCAGCTGCGCAGTCTGATGCTGCTGAAAACCGCACCGGCGGATCTGTCGCTGCTCGGGGTGATGCCCGATGAGGCGGCGCAGCTTCAGGAGATCGCGCAGTCGTTTACGCTGGGCGCGATCTTAGAGGCACTTTCCGCGGTCCGGCAGTGCTGCGACCGCATGACGCGTGCGGGCAACCGCCGCATGGAGCTGGAAATGACGCTGATCCGCCTCTGTTCGGATTTTCAGTCGCAGAAGGGCGATCTGATCGCGCTGACCGACCGCATCGCGGCTTTGGAGCAGCAGCTTGCTGAGCTGAAACGGAACGGTGTTCCGGCAGCGCTTCCGTCTGCACCGTGCAGAGAGCCTGCCCCGAAGCGGGATGCGCCTGCGAGCAATCTGCAAATCGAGGGCAAGCCGGATACTTCAAAGTATCTGCCCGTGAAAAACTGGGCGACCGTGCTGGAGCGCTTTGATACGGTCAATCCGTCCGTATCCGGACTGCTTCAGGGCTCAAATGCCTTTGCCAATGATGAGAGCGGCATTCTGCTGATGCTGGTGAAGAACAAGCTGTTCAAAAAGCTGTTCTCGCAGCGTGACGCGCAGCTGCTCGGTTCAGCGGCGGAGCAGGTGCTCGGCAAAAAGTATTCGATCCGCTTCAAGTCCGTGGAGGTTGAGGAGGAGCAGGCCGCACCGGCGGACATCCTGTTCCGGCGGGCAAAGGAGCAGGGCATCGAGGTTTCGGAGCAGGAGCCTTCCGGCATATAATGCATGATCTAGCCGCAGATTTGATGCTGCCGGCTTGTCATAATAAAAATGAAAATTAAAAATGATAGGAGAATTCTTATGAAATCCAGAGTACCGAAGCAGTTTCAGGGCAGCGGAGATATGAACTCCATGATCCATCAGGCACGCAAGATGCAGGATCAGATCACCGCTTTGCAGGAAGACATCGAGCAGCGCACCTTTGAGGCGACCGCAGGCGGCGGTGCTGTCAGCGTGAAGCTGACCGGCAAAAAGACCATCGAGTCCCTGACGCTGAGCAAGGACGTTGTGGATCCGGAGGATATCGACATGCTCCAGGATCTGATCATCAGCGCCGTCAATGAGGCGGTCAACAACATCGAAACCACGACCGAGAACGAGATGAGCAAGATCACCGGCGGTGTGGCTCTGCCGGGCCTGTTCTGATTTCCATGGAGGAATTCAGTGCTCTGCCGCTTGTGGTATTAGCAGAAAAATTTGCAGCGCTGCCGGGGATCGGAATGAAAACCGCGCAGCGCCTTGCGTATGCGGTCATGGAAATGCCGGAGGAGGATGCGCAGGCCTTTGCGGAGGCGATCCTCAACGCAAAGCATCATATCCATGACTGCCCGGTCTGTCAGAATCTGACAGAGCAGGAGGTTTGCAGCATCTGCAAAAACCCGAAGCGCGACAGCAGCACCGTCTGCGTCGTGGAGGGGCCGAAGGATGTTGCCGCAATCGAGCGCACGCATGAATACAACGGGCTGTATCACGTTCTGCACGGGCTGATCTCCCCGCTGGACGGCGTCACCGCGGAGCATCTGCGGGTTGCCGAGCTGCTGGAACGTATCCGGAAAGGCGGCATTTCGGAGCTGATTATGGCAACGAATCCGAGCGTGGAGGGCGAAGCGACCGCGATGTACCTCTCGCGCCTGTGCAAGCCGCTGGGCGTCAAAGTCACGCGGCTGGCGTTCGGTCTGCCGGTCGGCGGCGTGATCGAATACACCGATGAGGTGACACTGTACCGCGCGCTCTCAAACCGCAGCGAAATGTGAGTGCGGACATGAAAAAGCTGCGCGGTATTATTTTTGATGTGGACGGCACGCTGCTTGATTCCATGGGGATGTGGCAGCAGCTTGACCGCGTCTTTCTGCGGGAAAACGGCATTGAGCCGCCCGCGGATATT
>JAFZBC010000225.1:0-8004 GCA_017561965.1 Oscillospiraceae bacterium | reverse complement strand
TGACGAGGCTGCGGGTGAAACGAATACAGACGGCAGCGGCTATACCGAGTTCATGTCCGCGCCGTATATCCGTACGGACCTCGGGACCGGCGCGATTGAGCGCTTCCGCAGCGCTGATCTGTTTCCCGTCCCGTTCACGGACAGCGGCAATATGAGTTATTTCCTGCCGCTGCACTTCCGTGCGCGCTGCATCGGCTACTATATTATTACGAACGGGGATTTCCCGATCCGGAGCATGCTGTGTCATACATTCATGCTCGGCATCAGTCATTCGCTGGAAAATATCCGCAAGCTGACGCATCTGAACAATGCCGTCAGTGAGCTCGACAGACTGTATGTGACCGACCCGCTCTGCGGCATTTACAACCGGAACGGCTTTATCCGGCTGGCAAATCAGATCTTCCGGGATTGCATGGAGAACGGCAGGAAGCTGATGCTCGGCTTTATCGACATGGACGGCCTCAAATATGTCAACGACAATTTCGGGCACGATGACGGCGACTTTTCGCTGAAAACGCTGGCGGATGTCATCAGTGAATGCTGCGGTGACCGCCTGACCTGTGCACGGTTCGGCGGCGATGAGTTCATTGTGATCGGAAGCGGCCTGACAGAGGCGGATACCGCGAAGTTTGAACGGCAGTTCCGTGACAGGCTTGAAGCGGTCAATCTGGTCAGCGGAAAGCCGTACCGTGTGGAGGCGAGCATCGGTACCTATCTGACAGAGGTCACGCCTGAGATGAAGCTCTTTGAGCTGATCGCGGTGGCGGATCAGGTGATGTATGAACAAAAAAAAAGAAAGGGGATCTCCCGGTATCTCCGGCGTGAATGATCCGGTGATCCCAAGGGTATGAATTATGCGTGAAAGCGGAATTTTGCTGCCTGTGACCGCACTGCCGTCCCGACACGGCATCGGCAAGCTCGGACAGGCTGCGTATGACTTTGTGGATTTCCTGCGGGATGCGGGCTGCCGGTACTGGCAGGTGCTCCCGCTTTCCCCGACCGGCTACGGCGATTCGCCCTATCAGTCCTGCTCATGCTTCGCGGGCAATCCGTATCTGATTGACTTTGACCGGCTGTCAAAATGCGGCTGGCTGACCCCGGCGGATTATGAGGGGATCCAGTGGGACGAAAATGCGCAGGAGATTGAGTATACGCTGCTCTATGAGCAGATCATGCCGGTGCTGCGCATCGCGTTCGGCAACTTCAAAAAGCATAAGCCTGCGGGCTTCCGGCGCTTCTGCACGAAGCATAAGGCATGGCTCGGCAATTACGCGATGTTTATGGCGCTGAAGGATGTCAACGGCAGCAGACCGTGGTATGAATGGGAATCCGCGCTTGCCGCCTGCGACCGGAAGGCTGTTTCCGAGGCGAAAAAGACGCTGGAGGAGGACGTGCAGTTTCACTGCTTTGTGCAGTACTGCTTCTTTACCCAGTGGGAGGCGCTCAAGAAATACGCGAATGAGCAGGGCGTGCTGATTATCGGTGACATTCCGATTTATGCAGCCTATGACAGTGCAGAGGTCTGGGCGCAGCCGGAGCTCTTCCGGCTCGACCGCGAAAAGAAGCCGGTCGCTGTTGCGGGATGTCCGCCGGACTGCTTCTCCGAAACAGGACAGCTCTGGGGCAATCCGCTCTGGAACTGGGAGGCAATGGCGGAAAACGGCTATGCATGGTGGCTGGAACGGCTGGCCTTTACGCTGGAAATGTATGATACCGTGCGGATCGACCATTTCCGCGGCTTTGAAAAGTATTATGCGATCCCGTACGGTGATCCGACGGCAGAGCACGGAAAATGGACGAAGGGACCGGGCTATGCGCTCTGGAAAGCGGCAAAGGAACGCTTCGGAGAGATGCACGTCATTGCGGAGGATCTCGGCAACATTACGCCTGCGGTCGAGCGGCTGCTGAAACGCACGGGCTTCCCCGGCATGAAGGTGCTCCAGTTCGCATTCGACAGCGGCGCGGAGAATCCGTATCTGCCGCATAATTTTGAAACTGCGAACTGTGTGTGCTATACCGGCACGCATGACAACCACACGCTCCGCGGCTGGGTCAAGAGCAATCCGGAGGCGGTGAACGCCTATGCGATGGCGTATCTCGGCGTCAAGCGGGAAAAGAAGCTCCCGAAGGCGATGCTCCGCGCGGCATGGGGCAGCACGGCAAGGATCGCGGTGGCGCCGCTCCAGGATTTCCTGAACGCACCGCCCTCCGCCCGGATCAATACGCCGTCCACGCTGGGCGGCAACTGGGTGTTCCGCACAAGCAGAACGGATTATACTGAGAAGCTGAAGGAATCTATCCGCAGCCTGAACGAAACCTACGGGCGGCTGAATCCGCAGATTCCGCCGGAACCGGCGACAGAAGAACCGACAGAGGATTAAGAGAGCGCGTATCCGCATGACAGCGGCGGATACGCGCTTTTGCGCTGTCATGCGGAGAATTTTGCGTGATACTCCGGAATAATGTATGATTTTGCATTTGAATGAATAAAAGAATCTGGCACATACCCCAAAAAGCGAAAGTTTCTTGACATCAGGCGCAAAACGAGTTATAATAAAATGTACGACTGTGTCGAAAAAGACCGGGGAAACCGGTCCCAGAGAGAAAGGCGTTTGTTCATGAAACGTGATAAAAGGAAAGTTAGAAGGAAGCAGAGAACACAGCTCAGCGACAGCATGATGAAGACCGCTTTTATCTTCGGCGGCGGACTCGTTGTTGCAGTGCTCGGTCTGGTGGCGTTTTCCGTTGCGACCGGTCGGGGACAGAGCAAGAATATCAAGGCATCCGGCGGCATTGACTATGCAGTCAGCAAGCTGGAGGTATGGGAGGGCGAGGAGCTCCCGTCCGCCGATACATTTCTTTATGACAATACCCGCTCGCTGGTGCAGGAGAGCCGCTATCTTGTTGCACCGGAGGTGCGCACCGGCGATCAGGACGTTGCGATCCTGATGCAGCTGGAGGACGGCACGATCCGCACCGAGAATGCGGTGCTTTCCGTGCGTGAGCGCGTACTCCACTATGAGCTCGGCTCCGAAACGACCGCGCAGGAACTGCTCGGCCGCGGCTTTGAGGAGGCTGAGGTTTCCAAGCCGCTGACGGAGTTTGCGGAGATCGGCTCATACCCGCTGACCGTGACGGTCAACGGCCGCGAAAGAGAGTTCACGCTGATCGTGCAGGATACGGTCGCGCCGGTCGTGACGTTCCAGGATTCTCTCAAATTTTATCTGAACCAGAAGCTCACGGTCATGGACTTCGTCAAGAGCTGCGAGGACATGTCCCCCGTGGAATACCGCTTTGCGGAGCAGCCCTCCACGGCGGAAAAGGGCGTGCAGGTTGCATCGCTGATCGTGACCGATGCCGCGGGCAACAGCACGACCATTGATCTGGAATACATGGTGGACGGCGACGGCGAGCCGCCGGAGATCAAGGGTGTGGGCGATATGCAGACCATCGCCGGAATTCCGGTTTACTATCTGCGCGGCGTTACGGCAGAGGATGAGGGCGACGGCGGCGAGGTCGATGTGACGGTCAAGGAGCCGGAGAATTTCAGCATCCGCAAGCCGGGCACCTATGAGATCACCTTTACGGCGGAGGACAAGGTCGGCAATGTCGGCGAAAAGACCGCGAAGCTGACCGTTCTGCCTGCGATTTCGGATGTCAGCAAGCTGAAATCCGAGGATATTTACCGCATCGGCGACTATATCATCGAGGACCTGAAAAAGACCAACGATTTCAAGGATAAGAAAGCCTTTGCAAGAGCAATCTACACTTATGTGCAGAGCCATATGTTTTACAGCGACAACAAGGACATTCTGGACTGGCAGCATGCAGCGGTCATTGCCATTTACAACGGCTTCGGCGACTGCCGCAACTATTATGCATTCTCCAGACTGCTCCTGACCTGCGCGGACATTGAGAATATGACCGTGGAAAAGGAAAAGACCGCTGAATGGCAGAATGCCCATTACTGGAATCTGATCAAGATCAACGGCGCATGGTATCACTTTGATACAACACCGCGCTTTGACGTTTCCGATTTCTTCATGTGGACAGACGCACAGATGGATAACTACTCTGCATGGAACGATGACTGCTTCAACCGTGACAAGAGCCTGTATCCGCCGACACCGAAGTGAGGACGGCGGCATGAAGCAGAAGCTCGGCATTATCGGCGGACTCGGCCCGATGGCCTCTGCACAGTTTCTGGAACTGCTGACGGACCGGACCGATGCCGCAACGGATCAGGAGCATATCGAAGTGTTCCTGTACAGCCGCCCGCAGACGCCGGACAGAACGGCATTTTTGCTCGGCCATTCGCCGGAAAGCCCGTATCCGGTGCTGCTGGACTCCGGCAGAAAGCTGGAGCAGCTCGGCTGCGGCGTGCTCGTCATGCCCTGCATGACGGCGTACAGCTTTTATCCGCAGCTGAAAGCGGAATTTCAGGCCAGACTCATCAACCCGATCCTGGAAAGCGCTGCCGTTCTGAAAGAGCGCGGCATGAAAAAGGTCGGGATCATGGCGACGGACGGTACGCTTCAGGTCGGTACCTTTCAGCAGGCGCTGACGGACTGCGGCATTACGCCGGTCGTACCTGATGCCGCAAAGCAGGCAGAGGTCATGAGCATCATTTATGACGATGTGAAGTCCGGCAGACCGGCCGACATGGAGCGGTTCCATGCGGCTGCGCACTCGATGCGTGCGCAGGGCGCGGAATGCGTCATTCTCGGATGCACGGAACTCTCGGTCATCCGGCAGACGCAGAAGATCGGCAGCGGGTTCCTCGATGCGATGGAGGTGCTCGCGGACTGCGCGATCAGAGCCTGCGGCTACCGCGTCAAGAACGCTGAATAACCAGAAGGAAGGCATGAAAATGCAGACCAATGTACTGGAATATCTGGAGCAGACGCTCCCGCGGGTGCCCGATAAGGTCGCATTCGCGGACGATCAGACACAGCTCACCTTTGCACAGGTTTCACAGAATGCGCGGGCGATCGGCTCTGCGCTCTCTGCGGACGGGCTTTCGGGTGAGCCTGTCGTTGTGTTTATGGAAAAATCCCCCGCGGCGATCAATGCCTTTTTCGGTGTGATCTATGCGGGCTGCTATTATGTCCCGCTGGATGTGGAGATGCCGGCATTCCGTATTGAGATGATCCTGGAGCAGCTTCAGCCGCGTGCGGTGCTCTGCGACAGCGTCACGGAGCCGCAGCTTGCACAGTTCGGTTATACCGGCAAAACCTATCTGTTCGACGAGATCGTCAAAACGCCGGTCAATGATGCCGCACTTGCGAAGATCCGCGAAAAGCAGCTGGACATTGACCCGATCTACATCGTGTTCACTTCCGGCTCGACCGGTGTGCCGAAGGGCATTCAGGCATGCCACCGCTCGGTCATTGACTATATCGAAAATCTTTCGGAAACACTGGGCTTCAATGAAAATACCGTGTTCGGCAATCAGACGCCGCTTTATTTTGATGCGTGCCTCAAAGAGCTGTATCCGACGCTGAAATTCGGTGCGACGACATGGCTTGTGCCGAAGCAGTGCTTCTCGTTCCCGATCAAGCTGGTGGAGTATCTGAACGCACATCAGATCAACACGGTCTGCTGGGTTGTTTCCGCGCTGACCATGATCTCCGCGACCGGCACGTTCAACACCGTGAAGCCGGAAACGCTGCATACCGTGGCGTTCGGCAGCGAGGTCTTTCCGGTCAAGCAGTTCAAGCTGTGGCGCGAGGTGCTGCCGGATGCGAAGTTCACGAACCTTTACGGCCCGACCGAAGCGACCGGCATGAGCTGCTATTACCATGTGGAGCGGGAATTTGAGGATACCGAGGCCATTCCGATCGGCAAGCCGTTCCGGAATACCGGCATCATTCTGCTGGATGAAAACAACAATGAGGCTGCATACGGCGAACCCGGCGAGATCTGCATCCGCGGTACCTGCCTGACCATGGGCTACTTCGGGCAGCCGGAAAAGACCGCTGAGGTCTTTACGCAGAATCCGCTGCAAAAGCGGTATCCGGAGCTGATCTACCGCACCGGTGATATTGCGCATTACAACGCAGACGGCGATCTGGTGTTTGTGTCCCGCAAGGACTACCAGATCAAGCACATGGGACACCGCATTGAGCTTGGGGAGATCGAGATCAACTGTGGTCTGTTCGATGGCGTTGAGTCCGTCGGCTGTATCTATGATAAGGTCAAGGGCAAGATCGTTCTGTTCTATACCGGCCCGGCGGAAAAAGCGGCGCTTGCTGCGTACTTAAAGCAGCGCCTGCCGCGTTACATGCAGCCGAACCGGATCCGGCAGATCGGCACCATGCCACATACGCCGAACGGCAAGCTCGACCGTAAGGCGCTGACTGCAATGTACGAGCAGGAAGCATAACAAAAAACGGAGGAATACAAGATGGACGAGATTCGTGAAACGATCATCGGCATTCTCCAGGATCTGCATGAGGATGTGGATTTTGAGAATGAAACAAAACTGATCGACAGAAAAATCCTGGACTCCTTTGACATCGTGACGCTCATTTCTGAGCTCACCAATGAATTTGACGTGACCATTCCGGCTGATAAGATCGTGCCGGAAAACTTCAACTCGGCAGATGCGCTTGCCAGAATGATCGCGGAGCTTGAGGACGAGTAATGCTGTTTACCGATTCGCTCTTTATCTTCGGGCTGATCCTGCTGTTTTTCGTCTATTTCCTGATCCCGCAGAAATACCGCTGGATGCTGCTGCTTGCGGCGAGCGTCGCGTTCTATGCGTATTCCGGCTGGGCAAATCTGCTGTTCATCGGAGCCACTGCGGTGAGCACGTTCTTTGTCACAAAGCACATTGAGAACATGACCGCCGCGGCAAAGGAAGCGGTTTCGGCGCACAAATCCGAATGGAGCAGGGATGAGAAAAAGGCATTCAAGGAGCAGGAGAAGAAAAAGCGCAGACGCTGGCTCGCACTGCTGCTCGTGTTCAATTTCGGGATGCTTGCCGTCATCAAGTACGGCGCCTTTACGATGAACAACGTCAACAGCATCATCGGCTGGTTCGGGACACGCGGCACGCTGCCTGTCCCGAATTTCCTGCTGCCGATGGGCATTTCGTTTTATCTGTTCCAGACCATGGGCTATGCGATCGACGTTTACCGTGAGAAATATGCCTGCGAGAAGAATTTTGCGAAGCTGGCGCTGTTTGTGTCCTTCTTCCCGCAGCTGATCCAGGGACCGATCAGCCGGTATGACGACCTTGCAAAGGGGCTTTATGCCGGAAACGGCTTTGACGCGGAGCGTGTCCAGCTCGGCGTGCAGCGGATCCTCTGGGGCTATTTCAAGAAGGTCGCACTGGCAGACCGCATTCTGCCCGCGGTGACGCTGCTGATCTCCGATCCGGACAAGTATCAGGGCATGTACGCACTGCTCGGAATGCTCTATTATACCTTGCAGCTCTACGCCGATTTCACCGGCGGCATTGATATCACGATCGGCATCGGTCAGGTGCTCGGCATTCCAATCACGGAGAATTTTCAGCGGCCGTTCTTCTCCAAGAACATCACCGAATACTGGCGGCGCTGGCATATCACGCTCGGTACCTGGTTCAAGGACTATCTGTTCTATCCGGTCAGCGTGGCGCAGCCGATGCTGAAGCTTTCCAAATGGAGCCGCGAGAAGCTCGGCAAGAATGTCGGTAAGTATCTGCCGGTCTATGTTTCCACGATCGCGGTCTGGTTCGTGACCGGTCTTTGGCACGGCGCCGCGTGGAATTTCATCGTCTGGGGCCTGATGAATGCGGTGATCATTCTGATCTCCGAGCGCTGCACCGGACTGTACGGCAGATTCCATAAGAAATACGCATGGAGCAATACCCATGCCTATGACGGCTTTCAGGCGATCCGCACGACGCTCATGATGGGATGTCTGCGCATGTTCGACTGCTACCGCGATGTGCCGCTGACCTTTAAAATGTTCGGCACGATGTTTACGAAATGGAATGTGCATGTGTTCTGGGACGGC
>JAFZBC010000224.1:0-1660 GCA_017561965.1 Oscillospiraceae bacterium | reverse complement strand
GTATAGAAGAACTGCGCCTGATAGCCGTCTGTGACAGCCGCTTTCAGCGTGAGCGTTCCGTCCTCCGACTCCCAGACCTCGTTGAGATTCGTGCCGCAGAGCGACGACCAGTCATAGTTCACCGGATGCCCCGCGATTTTTTCATAGTATGCGGAAACAAAATCCTCGTAGGTTTCCCCGACGGGTTCCGCCTGTACGGAATCTGTTCCGGCGGTTTCGGCTGCTTCTGAAACGACGGCCGTTTCATCCTGCGATGCGGCAGTCAGTTCGATGCCGTCCCGGTTCATGTGAAACAGCGCAAGCCCGAGCGCGCCCGTTACGCCGATGCATGCTGCTGCTGCGGCAATACCGGTCACGGCGCGCAAAACCGGTCTGCGTGTCTTCTGTTCTGTTTGTGTTGTCATGCGCAAAACCTCCTCCTCGCAGTGATCTGCGATGTGTACGCGGTCTGCGGCATGGCGGTAGTCCTGCATATTCATAATCCAAGCTCCTCTCCGAGTGCCTTTTTCAGCAGCTTTCTTGCACGGTAAAGCTGCGTCTGGACGGCAGTTTCGCTTTTGCGGGTTATCGTCCCGATCTCACGGACGGAATAGCCCTCATAATAATACAGATGTATCACCAGACGATACGCGGCCGGGAGTGCGTTCACCGCATCCCAGACGGTATGCTCGTCCTCCGTGACGCAGACCTGTGCGGCGTCCTCCAGCGGAACGGAAAAGCGTCTGCGGAAGGATCGCAGCAGATTTTTGCACCGGTTGACAGTGACGCGCAGCATCCATGCCTTTTCCGCCTCGTCGTCAGGGAACGGGGTCTCGTGCCGGAACCGTATGAGGAACACGTCATGCGTGATGTCCTCGGCGTCCTGCACATTGCGGCAGTAGGAGAGCGCGGCGCGGTAAACGGTGTCTTTCATGCGACGGTAAATCGCGGTCATTTGTGCGTGATCCATGGATTCGCTCCTTGTGGTTTGTTGAAGCCTTCACCTATAAAACAACTGAGGATGGCAAAATATCACAGGCTTTTTGAAAAAAATATATTCCTGCCCGCACCGACAAAACAGGGGAGTCAGCCGCGCGGCCTCCTCCCCCTGTTTATGTATCTTCTTCCTTCTTCTCCGGCAGCTCCTTGTTCCGTCTGCTGCGGAGCTTTTCCTTGAATTTCCGGTACTTTATCCGTGTTTTGTCCTTTGCGGCCTTCCATTTGCGGTCGATCATCGCAAGCGTGCGGGTGTCGTTCGGGAACAGCAGCCGCAGAATAAAAATCGCAATCGGAAACGTCACCAGCTTTTCCGGCGTTCCCGGCACCCAGAGCATCGCCGCCCAGACCGAACCGGCTTTCAGCAGCCAGCCGATCTCCAGAAATGCGCCCAGCCCGATCGCACAGTACGCCCAGCCGTTCGTGATAAACCATGCAATGCCGACCGAAATCAGCAGGTGCGGATTCGTCAGTGCGCGCACCCACGGCCGGAGCTTCTGCTTCAGCTCCGCTTTCGTGTACCTGAATTTCATGTCCCGATGTCCTTTCCGGCACGTTCGTCCGATATGAAAAAAAGCAGAGCGGCTGCTCTGCTTTGAAATAAAATGAGGTCAAATCAAAATGTGTAGAACAAAAGAAAGGAGACAACAAAACGAGTGAAAATAACATTACATTATTTCACCGC
>JAFZBC010000223.1:0-5174 GCA_017561965.1 Oscillospiraceae bacterium | reverse complement strand
CAGCAGCGCCGGATCCTTTTTCAGCAGGATCAGCCCCATTGCCGCCATCGGCACAAATAATACAAATAGAAACCGCCAGCCGCCTGCATAACGCAGCGTCCCGGCCGGAAGAAACAGCAGCAGCATGACCAGAATCAAGCCGATGCCGAAGCGGATGCCCGCCTTTTTTGCAAGCTGTTTGTCCATGATGTCACCTCCCAAATGTCAGATCGGTTATTTTTCCTCTGTCGCTTCGGGCTTCACAAATTCCTCGACCTTTTCAAGGAACAGGTGCCCGTCCAGATGATCGTTCTCGTGGCAGGCGCAGCGCGCACCCAGCTCCTTGAGCTTCATCTCGTATTCCTGCCCGTTCCGGTCAAATGCGCGGAGCACGACGGTCTTCGGGCGGGTGACATAGCCCCACTGGTTCGGCACGGAAAGACAGCCCTCCACATCGCGCTGCTGTCCGGAGGTCTTGATGATCTCCGGATTGATCGCCTCGATGATCTCGCCGTCCTCCTCCAGCATCATGATAAACACTCTGCGGAGAATGCCGACCTGCGGTGCGGCCAGTCCGACGCCGCCTGCCTTTTTGAGCGTATCGCCCATGTCGTCCAGAAGCTGTGCCAGCTTCTCGTCAAATTTCTCGACCGGTCTGCACTTCTTGTGCAGCACCTGATCGCCTTCCTTTACAATATTGCGGATCGCCATTTCTGATCCTCCTTATTCTTCTGCGGGATTCGGGAAACCTTCCTTCCAGCGGCGCAGCGCTTCCCCAGTAAAGAGATAGCTGCTGACCGGTATGGAATCGCCGGAGAGCTGCTCCTCCGTATACCACGGATTTTTCGCGTCCTCTTCCCCCGTTAAGATATGACAGCTCTGCGCCGGCATATAGCCCTGCGCAAGCAGAAAGCAGCGTTCGCCTGCTTCATTGATCGCCTCATCCACGATGACGACCGCATGACCGGGCGATCCGCCGTTGACCAGGATATCACCGGCACGGGCATCCTGTACGCTGACAGGCTTTGATTCCGCCTCCAGCGAGCGTGTGCCCGCATAGTGCATGACCGCCATCAGATAATTGTGAAACTGCTGCACAGAATCATCATACCCCGCGAGCTTCATGCTCCACGCCACATTTCCGAACGCCAGAATACGCTTTCCGCTGCGCCAGCTCTCATAATCGGTCTTGTAGCCGTTTGTCAGGCTGAACGCAATGCGCTCCGTCTGTCCGGTCGTGAAGAAGTATTCGCTCCAAAGCCGGATGATGCTGTCCGCGCACTGCTGATAGCTATCCCGGCCGACCGACAGCGTATAGACCGCAGCGGCGTTCCCGCGGCCGATCGACGATCCGCGGTAGGAGCATTTCGACGCCCCGTTTTTGTAAAGCGGCTGCCGCCGCATAAACGCAAGGAAGCTGTCATTGGCAGCCGGTGTGCGTTCATAGCCCTCCGGCGGCAGAATGCGCGTTTCCTGTGTCATCCCTTCCGGGTCAATGAACGGATTCTCCGGCAATTCCGTGATCTCCAGCGTGAAATCCGCGGGCACCCATTTCGGGCAGGCGCGGAACACCATCAGGCCGGAACAGCCGCCCAGCAGCGCCGTCAGAAGCAGCAGCCGGATAACGACCCGCCGCTTTGCTCGATGATGCAGCTTCATCTCAGCGCGGCTGGAACATTTCCGGCGGCGTGACGACCGGCGTACCGTCCGGATTCAGCAGCGGCGTCAGGCCGCCCGACGCGCCGTAGCCTTCGCTCTCAGAATGGAAAATGTAATTCACACCGGTCGCCATATCCACCAGGATCTTGGTTTTTCCGGCGACCTTCTGACTGTATACTTCAACAAATCTTGCGGGTGTCTTTGCCATTTTCAGATTCCTCCTGTATCAATTATATGCACTTTTCCCTTATTATAACAGATTGCAGCCCGAAAAGGTTGCATTTTCAGGAACTTTCCAAATTTTTTCAGAATTTCTTCATCTGTCTGCCGGTTCAGAGCTCAGACGCCGCAGTCCCCGTTCATATCCGCAAAGACGGAAATCCCGGAAAATGCCTTGTCCGCATAGGCCTGCTCCAGCAGCGAGCGGATAAACCGGCGCATCTCGGCAGTGTTCTTGCATTTGAGCAGCAGACGGCGGCGGTACTTGCCGTTCAGTCTGCCGTAACCGGCCTCCACCGGGCCGAGCACCCGCAGCGGGAGCCGGAGCTGCATCCGGTTTGCGGTTTCCCGCAGAATCTCCGTGAAGCGGTCTGCCGCGATGCGCACCTTTTCCTCAAAGACGCCCGCAAATCCGATCACACAGAGATCGCAGACCGGCGGGAACATCAGCGCGCGGCGCATGGCAAGCTCCTCCGCATAAAAGCGGTCGTAATCCTGCTGCGCAGCGAGGTTCAGGACATAGTGCTCCGGCATATAGGTTTGCAGCACGGCGCGTCCCGGCGTCTGTCCGCGGCCGCCGCGCCCGACGACCTGCGTCACAAGCGAAAACGTCCGCTCATAGCTGCGGTAATCCCCGGCAAACAGCGCCTTATCGACCGACACCACGCCGACCAGCGTGACATTCGGGAAGTCCAGTCCCTTGCCGATCATCTGCGTGCCGCAGAGGATATCGTATTCATGATTTGCAAACGCACGGAACCCTGTTTCGTAAGCGGTGCGCGTCATTGTCGTGTCCGCATCCATGCGCAGGATCCGCGCATCCGGCAGCAGCGCCTGCAATTCCTCCTCCAGCTTCTGTGTCCCGAAGCCCATCTGCCGCAGCCGGTCATTCCCGCACTTGGGGCATTTCGTCACCGGCGGCTGCACATGGCCGCAGTAATGGCAGAGCAGGCTGCCGTTCGTTTTATGGTAGGTCATCGGCACCGAGCAGTTCGGGCAGTAGACCGGTTCATAGCATTTTGTGCATTGCAGCAGCGTGTGATAGCCGCGGCGGTTCAGCAGCAGAATGCTCTGCTCTCCGCGCTGCAAATTGTCATAGAGCGCCGTCGCCAGCGTTTCCGAGAACGGCCCGCCGTTGCCGTTCATGCGCTCCTCGTTCATATCAACGATCGTGACCTGCGGCAGCGGCGCCTGATTGTAGCGCTGTGTCATGGTCAGCAGGCGGTAGACCCCGCGCTCCGCCAGATAACGGCTTTCCAGCGAGGGCGTCGCAGATGCAAGCATCAGCACGGCATTGTGATATTTTGCGCGTGCCCTTGCGACCTCCGCCGCATGATAGCGCGGCGACTGCTCCGATTTGTACGAATGCTCGCCCTCCTCATCCAGAATGATGAGGCCGATGTCCGGCAGCGGTGCGAACACCGCGCTCCGCGTACCGATCACGATGGAGATCTCCCCGCGGCGGATCAGCTTATCCGTATCAAAGCGCTGCCTGAGCGATAATCCGCTGTGGATCAGCGCGACCTTGTTGCCGAACCGCGACTGAAAATACTGCACGACCTGCGGCGTCAGCGAGATCTCCGGAATCAGCAGCAGAACCTGCCGCTTCTGCTTCAAAGTGAGCGCAATCAGCTGCTCAAACACAGCCGTCTTTCCGCTTCCGGTCACGCCGTAAAGCAGAAATGCCGCGGCTTTTCCGGCAAGGATCTGCTCTGCGGCCGCGTCATATGCTGCCTGCTGCTGCGCAGACAGTACCGTATCCTCCGGCGAAACCGTCGCCTGTGCATCCCGCGGGACGCGCAGCAGCTCCGCCGTATAAAATTCTGCAATGCCGGCCTTGACGAGATTGTTCACGACAACCTCCGTCACGCCTGCAAGATAGGCGCATTCCTTCACTGCGAGCGCTTCATGCTCCCGCAGCACATTCACCGCGGCCGTCTGTTTGGGCGTCGGGCGGAATGCGGTTTCATCAGAGAGAAATGCAGCCGAAAGCCGCACCATCTTTTTTGTGCTGTCCCCGACCAGCTGTTTTCCCTCGGACACCGCCAGCAGACAGCCCTTCTGCACCAGCAACGCAATGAGCTTCTGCTTTTCGGCATCGCCCTCATTTTGCAGCAGGGCGTCCCGTTCCTGCACGGAATTCGCCATTTTCAGCATATGGAGCAGATTCTGTTCCTTCTGCGTCAGGCTGACGCCGACCGGCGGATCGAGCGGCACATAGCGCTCCTCCAGCCGCAGCTGCATCCCGCCGGGCAAAACGGCGCGGACAGCATCGTACCAGGTACAGAACGTATGCGCATGGAGCCATTCCACGAGCATCAGCAGCTCCGCCGTCAGAACGGGCTCTGCATCGAGCAGCGCCGCGACCGGTTTCAGGGTGATCCCCTCCGGTGCGGGTTCCCGGCTGACGGACAGCACCATGGCAATGCGCCTGCGGTTACCCATGCCAAACGGCACGGCAGCGCGCATCCCCGGGCGGAGCGTTTCCGCAAGCGGGGCGCCGACAGCATAGCTGTACAGCTGATCGTACCCGAACGCAGCCGCATCGAGTGCGACGCGGGCGGTCAGCGGGGATAAATCAGCGTTCACTGTCCTCTTCCGGCTCTACGAGCTTGAACTTGCCTGCCGCAAACTCATCGACAGCGGTCTTGACCGGATTCTCCTCCAGCACGACCATCTTGATCGTCTTGTCATCCAGCCGGATCTTCTGATCGCCGGAGGTCTTTGCACGGCGCTCTGCCGCAGCCTTTGCAGCCTCCTTCTCCTTGACATGCTGTTCAGAGATCTCTCTGGCGCGCTTTGCAACGCCGATGACGAGCGAATAATAGCTCTCATTCTTGGAGATAATCTGATACATCGAGGGTCTGAGCATCATAATGTGGTTCCTTCCTTTCTCAGCGAATCCAAATCTGTATATGAGGGGCGCAGCGTTTCCGCGCGGAGCACCGCTCCGAAATCGGCAACCGCATCCTCTAAGGCATCATTCAGAATAATATAATCATATTGCTCTGCCAGCGGGAGCTCCTCCATGGCACGCGCAATGCGCTTTTCGATGACCTCATCTGTTTCCGTGCCGCGCTTATGCAGTCTGCGGCGCAGCTCTGCAATCGAGGGCGGAACCGTAAACACGAGCACCGCATCCGGGCAGCGTTCCCGGATCTGGAATGCGCCCTGCACCTCGATCTCAAGGATCTCATGCTTACCGGCGGCACGCATTTCCTCGACTTCCATTTTCGGGGTGCCGTAATAATTGTCGCAGTAGGTCGCATATTCGAGCAGGCCGTCCTCCGCGATGCGCTGCTCAAATTCATCGCGTG
>JAFZBC010000222.1:0-1959 GCA_017561965.1 Oscillospiraceae bacterium | reverse complement strand
TTTTTCAGCACGGCGGTCACGGTTCCGGCGGGGCAATATGTCTTTTCCGGTATGCCGGAGGACGGCAGCGCTGCGACCTACCGGCAGGAGCTCCGCGTCACGCCGACCGGCAACGTCTTTACGACGAATGAATCTGCGGCGGGCAGTGCGCTGTCGGTCGCAAATGCATGGTCGGGCTATTTTAATATCCGTGTCGCGGCGGGGTACGACTTCGGGAGCGGCAAAACGCTGCACCCGATGATCTGCACCGCGGCAGCGACGAACATTTCCCGCGCATATGTGCCGTACCGGCCGTCGTGGGATGAGATGTGGGCGGCAATTCGGGCATTGCAGCAAACGGTCGGCGTTTCGCTGCGGACTGCGCCGGAAACGGAGGCGAACCATGCCTGAGATTCGTCTGATTGTCAGAAACAAGCGGATTTTTGCGGAAGAGCCGCCTGTGATCGTATGCGGAAACAGCGATTATACGCTGTATTTCGATCCGGATGCGGAATGGGCGCCGTTCCGCGAAAAGACAGCGCGGTTCTTCTGGTACGATAACCGCCGCAGAACGTATCTGCATACCGATGTGCTGTTTGCGGGCAATGCTGTGACCGTGCCGGTGCTCCGCGATACGAATGAGGTCGCGGTCGGGCTGTATGCCGGGGCGCTTCATGCGACGGCGCCGTTCCGGATTCCCTGTGCGGAGGCGGTCACAGACGGCTCGGATATCCCGGAGGTGCTGCCGCAGCCGCTTTATACGCAGCTGCTCTCGTATCTGCGGGAGCTGGCAGAGGAAACAGCCGTCAGGCAGGCGGTGCGCGTACAGCACGGCATCACGGTGCATGTGCCGGTGTACGGCACGCTTGCGCCGATCGAGGAAACAGGAGGTCAATATGTCAATCCGTAAAGTGATCACCGGAAACCGTGCGGCGGACATTGCGCCGCTGCTGGAGGAAAGCGGGCTGTTCCATGCCGTTGCATTGAACGGGGCTGGCGATACCGTCAACTGCCGCGGCGCGGACGGAAAGCTGCGGTTTGTCCTGAAAACCAGCGCCTACGAGGGCTCGGCGCTGGCGGACTGCACGTTTTACGTCAGCGAGAACAGCAGCTTCCGGAACAATCTTTCCACGGCGACGCAGCACGCGCTTGCGGTGAACTGTGTGTATCTGTGCAGCCGCGGCGTGATTCTGGACTGCGAAAAGGGTGCCGTTTTGCTGACGAAAAATAATCTCGGGGAGCTGCTGTACGTCGTCAGTGACTGGACGGCCGCGACGAAGGTGGCGGCGCTTTGCAGCCTGCGGGTGTATTCCTGGGGCGATTATGTCCGGAACAGTTATCCGGTCAATCTGCAAACGGCGTACAATCAGCGGGACGGGGCGGTCGTGTTTGTGCCGTTTGTATCTGCGCCTGCGGATGACGCGCAGCCGGTTTATGCGACGCATGCGTATTTCACGCCGGTGTATCAGTATGCCGAAAGCGGCAGGCTCAGTGCTGAGGAACGGCAGTATCTTGCCTATGCGGGATGCTGGGCGATTGAAGACATCTAAACAAGATCAGGGAGCGGAGGCTGCGGCTTTCGCTCCTGTTTTTATTCCAACACGTTCCTTTTCCTGTTTTACGCAACACCCGATGATGCGCGGGCTCCGCGCTGGCGATTCCCTCCGGGCGGGCAGCGCCCGCTGGCATTTCCCTACGGGTAAATTAAACGATGTTCTCCCCACTTGCCAAGTACACGCCGCGGGGCGGCTTCTGTAAAGCTACCTCTCCCCGACACTCTGCTGAAATGCGGAGCAAGAGAGGAGAGGAATAAGGAAAGAGAGTCTGAGAGGAAACCTTAAGGGAGGGGAGAGAATAAGCCGCTTGCGGCGCATCTCTCCCCTCTCTTGTGGTTTCCTCTCAGGATTCGCGCCCCGCGCCCAACAAAAATAAACAGCGGACGAAAGGATAAAGAGAGGATGCCTAAAATAATTATTGCCT
>JAFZBC010000221.1:0-5503 GCA_017561965.1 Oscillospiraceae bacterium | reverse complement strand
GAGCGCGGGGGTATCGCGGTAGAGCTTATTGAGTGCTTTGGAAAATTCCAGCAGGGATTTATGGTTCGGATAATCCAGCATGAACCATTCCAGCTCGGATTTGTAATCCCATTCCCTGCGCTGCCCGAATTCCTGCCCCATAAAGAGCAGCTTTTTGCCGGGATGCGCGAACATATAGCACAGGAATGCGCGGTAGGACGCGAATTTCTGCTCATCCGTGCCGGGCATCTTCTCGATCATCGAGCATTTGCCGTGAACGATCTCATCATGAGAGATCGGCAGCACGTAGTTCTCAGAGAAGCAGTAGAAGAACGAGAATGTCAGCTTGTCATGATTGAATGCGCGGTACAGCGGATCCATAGACATATACGTGAGCATATCGTTCATCCAGCCCATGTTCCATTTGAAGTTGAAGCCCAGGCCGCCGATGTCGGTCGGCTTGGTGACCAGCGGCCATGCGGTCGATTCCTCCGCGATCATCAGCACATCGGGGTACCGTGCAAAGACTGCCTCATTGAGCTGCTTTAAGAATGCAACTGCCTCCAGGTTCTCCCTGCCGCCGTTGATATTCGGCCGCCACTCGCCGTCCCTGCGGTCATAGTCGAGATACAGCATGGACGCAACGGCATCCACGCGCAGGCCGTCAATGTGGAACGAATCCAGCCACCAGCAGGCCGAGGAGATCAGGAACGAGCGGATCTCCGGGCGGCCGTAATCGAATACTCTGGTTCCCCAGCCCTTGTGCTCGCGCTTGAGCGGATCGGTGTATTCGTACAGGCATGCGCCGTCGAACTCGTAAAGCCCCTGCTCGTCCTTCGGGAAATGCGCCGGGACCCAGTCCAGAATAACGCCGATGCCAGCCTGATGGAACAGGTCGATCATCTTCCGGAAGTCATCCGGCGTGCCGAAGCGGGAGGTCGGTGCAAAATAGCCCGTGACCTGATAGCCCCAGGAGCCGTCAAACGGATACTCCGTCAGCGGCATGAATTCGATGTGCGTATAGGAAAGCTCCTGCATATACGGGATCATCTGCTTCGCAAATTCCTCGTAGCTGAACGGATTTCCGTCCTCATAGGTGCGCCACGAGTCGAAGTGGACCTCGTAAATGTTCATCGGGGATTTATAGATGTTCGTCTGCGCCTTCTGCTTCTGCCATTTTGCATCCTTCCAGCGGTAGGATGACTCAAACAGCTTGGTCGCATTCTGCGGTGCCGTTTCAAAATGGGTACCGTAGGGGTCATTCTTCAGCAGCACCTCACCGGATTTGGTCAGGATGCTGTATTTATAGATCGTGAACGGCGGAAGCCTGTCGATGGCAGCCTCCCAGATCCCGTCTGCGACCGGCAGCATGGTATTGGCCTTGCGGTCCCACGCATTGAAATCACCGACGACTGAAACATCTATTGCATTCGGCGCCCAGACGCGGAAGACGGTTTTCTCGGCGCCGTCCCGCACCTCGGTATGCGCACCGAAGAAGCGCTGCGCTTCATAATTCCTGCCCTCAAAAAAGAGGTGCAGCGGAAACGCATTCGGGTTCTGACCCGCGTTCTGTCGTTTCTGTTCCGTGTTCATGTGTTCCTCCTAAAAACGGCTCCGGCAGCGGCTGCCGGACGTTTCTCCGATACTGACGAAAGGCATTTGTTTGCTGATGCACCTCGTACACTTTGCGCAAAATTGCCTTATGCGGCATCTCGCCGTATATACATTTTACCATAGAATTGCCCAAACTGCAAGTGTTTTTGCAATTTAAGGGAAATTTCGGAGATTCGGCCAATTTCAGAACGATCTTTTGTGCATAATGACAACACTTCATGCCGAACTATGAAAAAATCTGAAAATAATAACCGAATTGTTTTCTGAGTATAACAATATGAACGGGAATGTCGGATTTGTGCGCCGTCACTTTTCCGACATGCTGCACAAATCTGCAAGCAATTTTTTTATAATCCGGAATTGCCGCTCTCAGGCCGGAAACGCAGCTTTTGTAAAACAACATTCAAATTCTACATACTGTTAAAGACGGATGTCAGTCGTCCGCGACTGCCGCCGAAACGGTCGCCGCCAGCACGGTCATATCGTCCCGCGGATCCCCCTTTGCACTGCGCTGCGCCTTGTTGCAGACAGCATGCGCGAGCGCTTGCAGATCCCCGCCCTGCTGCATCGTTTTCCGGATATACGGGAACAGCTGCTCGTCGAGCCCGTCCGTCAGCAGACAGAGCATGTCCCCGCGCTCCAGCTGCATGACCGCCGTGAACGGCTCCGCATCCGGCAGAATGCCGATCGGATTGGTCGCGGCCTGAAACAGCGTGATGCGCCCGGCATGCCGGATGAAGGTCGGCCCCGCACCGTATTTGTACAGCGTGACCGTTGCCGTATCCGTGCAGATTTTTGCGATGTCGAGCGTCGCAAACCGCTCCTCTCCGGAGCGCGTCATCATGAGTGCGTTGATGATTTTCGCGGCCTCTCTGCACTCCACGCCGGACTGCACAAGCTGCCGGAAATCGGACAGCACGATCCTCGCATCCAGCGCGGCGCGCCGCCCTGAGCCCATGCCGTCCGAAACCGCAAGATAATACGCACCGTCGCCGTCCGTGAAGGTATCCCAGCAGTCGCCGCAGGGCTCGTCCTCATGCACCGCGCACTGTGCCGCGGCAGCCGATACGCAGAACCCGCCGGCGGAGCGCAGCAGGAGCCGCCGCACATCCCCGGCGATTTCCGTGCCGCAGAAGGTCAGCGGCTTTTGCAACGCTTCGGACAGACAATCCTCGATCAGCTCCGGATCCGGCTCGTCATCCTTCGGTGCATACAGCTCGATCAGCATCCGCTGATCCTCTCCGGTCGATACGGCCGCGGCCTTCACGGGAATACCGAAGCGCTCCAGCACATCCGAAACAAAGCGCGTCAGCTCCCGGTGATAGGTTTTCTGCGGCGGCTGCGCGGCGCGTGTCAGCAGCGATTCGGTAATCTGCATCTGCGAAAACAGCAGCTTCTGCGATTCGCGCAGTCTTGCATTCAGCGCACGGGCAGTCAGCGCCTGCCGCTTGATCCGGGCGAACTCCGCGGTCACGCGCGCTGCCTGCACACAGTTGAACGGTGCTTTCAGCTTTGCGGAGGGCGGCTCCTGTGCAAGCCTGCGGAAGCAGCGCTTCACCTCGTCGTCGCCGCTTTCCCAGCAGAGCGTCCGACTTTTGCAGCTGCTGCATACCTGTTCACAGACGCGGTCGGCGGGGTCGCAGCCGTCCTCACAGCCGGACATCAGCCCGGCGATCTGCTCTGCCGCGCCGCGCACGCCTGCAATCGACTGCGAGAGAAACTGCATCCGCGCATTGGTCAGCGCAGCAAGATCCGCCTCGGAATCGTTCCATTGCAGAAGCTGCTCTGCGAGCTGCGGCGCAGGGTCAATCAGGAAGGCCAGTCCGCCGATCATACCGCCGACCCATGCACCCGCGATGCCCACGGTCTGCTGCGACAGAATCAGCCCGAGCGCACAGACCGCCTGAAACACCAGGTACAGAAAGCCCGCAGAATGTCCCGCAAGGCAGCCCGCCGCAAATCCCGCCGCCGGGAGCATGGCGGCATAGCCTGCCGTTCCGGTATCTGCCAGCATGAGCGCCAGTGCGGAGAGCGTCCCGCAGGCCATGCCCCCGCTGATGCGGTACCGGCGGGCGGCGGTCAGTGTGACAAAGGCCGCAGCCATCTCCCCGAAACCGACGCTCATCAGCCGCACCGCGCAGAGCGCCGCAATGCAGAACACGTAGCAGGCGGAAAAGGTCAGCCTGTCCGCATCGTGTAGACGTACCGGCAGCCCCGTGCCGATCCGCACGAGCACCTCGCGGATGCAGTAGGCGAGCACGCCCGCTAAAATGCTCCCGCAGATCCAGGGGATCCAACCTGTCCCGTTGATCAGTCCGGCGAGCGCAAAGATCACGGCGGAAATCAGCGTGCTCCCCGCGGCGAGCATCGCGGATGCCTTTGCGCCCGGCTGAATCCCGAGAATCCAGCGGAGCACGGCGGTCACGGCAACGGCGCAGAGCAGCGCAGGCTGCTTTTGCAGCATCCCGGTCAGCGCGTAGGACATGGCACTTCCGGCGAGTACAGCAGCGCCGCAGGCCGGGGACACCGCAGCCGCCAGTGCCGTATTCAGCGGCAGGGACATGCCGTTGAGCTGTACGGTCGCCAGCAGACAGGCTGCAACCCCGCTGCCGGTCACCTTTGCTGCATAACGGACGCGGGGATCCGCGCGCAGTTCGCTCCATTCGATCATAAAAACCATTCCTCTCTTTTGCGGTATATGTCTATGCCGTCATATTATACCGCAAAAGCTGCGCGGAAAATGTAGAATGACTGCCCGGACAGAACCGCCGCCGGAAGGCTTCGGCATCACAAAAAAACATTGCAGCCGCTTCGACATTTTCTGAAAAAACGGTACTAAGAAGTGAGGGAACAGGAAAAAACTCCCGGAAGGAGGGATTGCCCATGGACAGCGGTGCCGGCAGCTACCGCAGATTTCTTGCGGGCGACAATGAGGGACTGCGCGAGATCGTCTGTGCCTACCGTGCAGGACTGATCTTATATCTGAACAGCTTTGTCCAGAATATACACACGGCGGAGGAGCTGGCAGAGGATACATTCTTTGAGCTGATGAAAAAGCGTCCGGATTTTTCTGGGAAAAGCACGTTCAGAACATGGCTCTATGCAATCGGCTACCATGTCACGGCAAAGTATCTCCGGAAGCACGCAAAGCTCCGGATCGTGCCGCTGGAATCGCAGGAGCATCTGGCTGACGCGCAGAGTCTGGAGCGCAGCTGCATCCAGAGCGAACAGAAACGGATGGTGCATCAGGCGCTGCACAGGCTGAAGCCGGAATACCGGCAGGTGCTGTATCTCAGCTATTTTGAGGGCTTCCGCAATGCAGAGCTCGCGCTGGTGATGCACAAATCGGACAGGCAGATCCGGGATCTGCTGTATCACGCCAGAAAAGCGCTGAAAAACGAACTGGAAAGGAGCGGATTTGAATATGAAGAATGATGAGGAGATGTATCAGAGCTTACTGATGCGGTTTCAGGCGTATCAGGCCAAAAAGCGGCAGCGGCGACGCACGCTCCGGCGGACGGTTCCGGTGCTGGCCGGATTCGGCTGCGCCGCCGTATCCGGGTTCGTCTGGCGGACGCATTTCACGGAGCTGCCGGAGATTCCGGTACAGCAGATTCCGGAGGAACCGCCGGTGACAACGGTTTCTGCCGCAGGGACAGAGGCCGTTTCCCGTCAGACTGCGCGCCTGCAAAGCAGCCTGACTGCGCCTGCTGTTCCCGAAGAATCCGCGCAGCAGACCGAACCGACAGAACCGCAGGGAACGCAGGCCGTTTCAGAGGATGTGCCCGCATCCGGAACCGAAGCTGCACCGCTCCGGCAGACAGCACCGCCGGTGACTGCTGCACTGCCACAGCAAACCACGGTGTCCGCGCTGCCGCCCGCGACAACCGCTGCCGCCGCAGAAACGGCG
>JAFZBC010000220.1:0-7951 GCA_017561965.1 Oscillospiraceae bacterium | reverse complement strand
CTTTCAGATCCTCTGTGAAGGTCTTGCTGTCCTCCAGTGCGCCGACGATTTTTTTGCCCTGATAGATCCGCAGCACCCAGCCGTCCGGTTCCATTTTGAGCCGCAGCCGGTAATTTTCCCCGCGGGAAAACGCGATCATTGCCTCTGCCGCTTCTGCCGCACGGGCATCCGCCTCTGCAAGAATCGCAAGCTGACCGTCAGCATTTTCCTGCAAGGTCTCCGCATCCTGCATCATCTGCGAGGCTTCTGCATGCAGTGCTTTCGCATCCTGCATATTCTGCGCAGCCTCCTGCCGGATACTGTCCACGCCGATCCGGCTGAACAGTACAAAGAAGAACAGCAGGATCATGGTCACATCGAGCAGCGGGGTAAAATCCAGCAGCAGCTCCTTTGCCCCGCGCTTCATGCCGTCCCCTTGGGCGGACGCGCCGGGCGGTCGAGGATCCGGCCGGATTTTTCCAGCACCTCCTCGGTGATAATGCTGACAAACCATGCATTTGCCACTTTGAACCCGATCGCAAAGAGAATACCCCATGCGGTCGATGTCAGCGCGGTGAAGAAGTTTTCTTGCACACGCGTCAGTTCACCGTTCATGTCCAGTGAGAGCAGCGACTTGACGGTTCCGAACATGCCCCACAGCGGGAAGATCGAAATAAACGTCGTGAACAGCGAATAGCAGACATTCAGCTTCTGCCGTTGTGTCCGGAGTGTTTTCAGATCACTGTCCGGTCCGGTCAATGTCTGTACCTCTTTGGTCAGATACCGCGTCAGGAACAACAGGCCGACTGTCACGACCGCCCACACGCCGATATACCAGTCCTTTGAAAACAAATGCGGGAGCATTTTTCGCAGTGCTTCCATAGCAGCACCGTCCTTTCGTCAGCTTTCGACATCGGATTCATTATACTCTGTTCTGTTTTATTTGTCAAGCGGCAGTCAGCACAGCCGGATCCGGATCTCGCCGGTTGTGCGCCATTGCTCGGTGCCGTCCGCATACCGCACCAGCAGCCGCAGATCATCGTCCACGGCCAGCGCGGTCGCCGGACGCTCGACGCCGTTTTCATTCACGATCACCGGCCGCCCCAGCACGCAGAGCCGTTCGCGGTAGCCTTGCAGATAGCCCTTCTGCGCAAGCTGCCGGTATTGCCGGATCAGTGCTGCGATCAGCGCCGCGGCACAGTCTGCAAATGCTGTTTCCGGATCTGTGCCCTGCGGACAGACCGCTGCTGCGATGTCCCGCAGATCTGCCGGAAAGCCGCCCGCCGGTTCCGTCAGGTTGATCCCGATGCCGACGATCACATAATCCGGCACCGTACCCGCAGAAAACTTCGATTCTGCAAGGATCCCGCAGATCTTTCTGCCGCCAAGCAGCAGATCATTTACCCATTTGATCTGTACGCGCTGACCCGTACACTGCTCAACAGCCTCCGCAGCCGCGACCGCAGCCATCGGCGTCAGCGCGAGCGTTTCCGCCGCCTGTATCTGCGGCCGCAGCAGCATACTGAGATACAGCCCGGACTGCGGCGGTGAATAAAACTGCCGCCCCTGCCGTCCTTTTCCGGCGGTCTGCTGCCGTGCGGCATACACCGTGAATTCCGGCGCGCCCTGTTCCGCGGCGTCCCGCAGCAGATCATTCGTCGAGGTCACCGTATCAAACACATGCAGCTGCACGCTTATTGCATCCGCTGGCAGACGCGCTGCGATCCGCTCCGTCATTCCGGATCCTTCCAGAATCCGCCCTTGTGGAAGTTTTCGTTCCCGAGCGGCCTGGCGGTCAGCCGGAAGATCACGCAGCCGTCCGGACAGACGACGGTCTTGCTGTATCGGCTGTCCCCGCCGAGGTTTTCAAGGTCGCCGCCGCTGCGCACGGCCTCCATCAGCGGATACAGCATCATCATGGTCTTGGAGCAGATGCCGCAGCCGTCCTGATTGACCGGGCAGCCGTAGGTGCAGGTGTATCTGTCACCGATCTCCTCACCGTTGCGGCAGTAATGCTCCGTGTGATCCCCGCGCAGGAATCCCGTGACCTCGACGGTGAATTCGTATTCTTCGTCATACCACTTTTTCATGCGGAACCTCCTCAAATACCGGCCGCGGTATCATTTCCGTTTTCATTCAGAGGGAGCCGGATCTTCTTTGCGATGTACAGCAGGATATTCACAGCGTCATCGGAATCGGTATTGCCGTTTTGGTCTGTATCGGCATTTCTGACGCCCTGCTCCGTAATAACGGCCTCACTGTCCGCAGCCGCATAGCGCATGACCAGCACGGCATCCGCGACATCGACAACGCCGTCACAGTTCGCGTCACCGGGGACACCGGCCGGTTTATCCGTCAGGAACCAGTCCGGCGCTGTAAGATCCCCCGCCGGATCTTCCCAGCTGCGTGATGCAGAATGAACATGGAAAGAACCGGATGAATTATGCTGGCCTCCGCCGTAGCCTTCTGCAAACAGTCCGCAGTATTCCAGTTCGCCGTTCACATTCCAACCGGCATTGGCCCATTCCTGAAATACTTCATACACATCAATCGTTCCGGTCACATGTGACTGAACACCCTCTGTGACAGAATTTTCCTGCCGGACACAATAATACGCCGGAATGGTTTTCGTCCCTTCAATAGACGGTGCATCGTGGTACAACACGGAGTACAGATCATATTTCCGCCCGTTCACAGTCACTGTGCCTTTATAACCGCCGCCGGGCGGCCGCCAGCTGCCCCAGCCTTCCACGATATAGAATTCTGAAAGCGGATTCTTCGTCCAGCCGTGTACACCGTAGTATCCGTTGCCGTCTATACGGAAATCCGCGTCATAGGTCACACTGAGTCCGGGCAAGGCTTTGTAACTCTTTCCGGCATACGCTGCGGGAAGATTCCAGCCAACCTCTGCTGCAATATGAAACACGCTGTCCCATTCGCAGGAAAATCCGCCGGTGTTTTCGTTATAAACCGGATGAGAAAACGAAAACGTCGCGTCATCCGGATTCTCCTCATATTTGCGTGCATAAAAGCTGCCGTTCCGCTCCGTTTCAAAATGACTGTACGAATAACCGCCTGCGGAAACAACTGTTGTAAACGCAGAACACGCCGTCATTGCTGCAAGCAGAACTGCTGAGATCCGTTTTTTCATAAGCCCCTCCTTTACCGTTTGCTTTTTCAGGTCTGATCTTTCCGGATTCTGCGTCTGACGAGGATGCTGCCGTACAGGAACCAGATGTAGAAATACCACAGCACCAGCGTCACTGCGGGATATGCAATCCCCGCGATTTTCATGATGACCGCCGCAGCGATCATCAGCAGCGAGAGTACATGCGGGAGGATGAATTTGTCCTTCTTATCTGCGATCAGATGCAGAATCGTAGCGGGCATGAACGTATAGTCCATGCAGATGACAAGGATGCCGACAAAGCCGTACCATTTCTGCGTCATGCCCTCGTAAAACACGCCTGCAATCGCAAGCGTTGTGCAGATGAACACGACCGCGTCGGCAATGCGGGTGACTGTTTGCAGCTTTTTCATGGCGTTACCTGTTTTTCCTGTAATCGCGGTGATGCAGGATCACATGCATATCCGCGCGTTTCAGTTCTGCCGAAACCAGCTCGGCAAAGGTGACCGAGCGATGCTGCCCGCCGGTGCATCCGAACGCAACAACCAGCTGCGGCCGTCCCTCACGGATGTAGAGCGGAATCAGAAATTTCAGCATCTGCATGATTTTATCAAAATACTCATGCGATTCCGGCGCGTTCATGACATAGTCCTGCACGCACTGCTCCGCGCCGGTATGCGCTTTCAGCTCCTCGACATAATAAGGATTCGGCAGGCAGCGGACGTCAAAGACCAGATCGGCCTCCATTGGCGCGCCGTACTTGAACCCGAAGCTCATGACCTGGATCGGCATCGCATCCGTGACGCGCTGCAAAAAGTGCGTCTTGACCTGCTCCTTTAACTGTGCCGCCGTAATGAGCGAGGAATCCAGCGGATAATCCGCCGTCGCGCGGAGCACCTGCAATTCCTCATGCTCAAAGCGGATGGCCTTTTCCAGATCGCCCTCAAATTTGCGCACCGCAACCGGGTGGCTCCGGCGATGCGTCCGGAAGCGCTTGAGCAGCACCTCGTCCGCCGCCTCCAGGCAGAGCATGGAGAAGCGTACCTCGTTCTGATACTGCGCCCGCATCGCGCGGTAGGCCTCCGCCAGCTCGGAATACCGGTGGCAGGAGCGCAGGTCGATGACTGCGGCCGCGCGGGAATAGCGCCCGCCCTTATCCAGACAGTGCCGCAGAAACGGCTCCAGCATCGCAAGCGGGAGATTGTCCACTGCGTAATAGCCGATGTCCTCCAGCGCATCGAGCGCACTGGTCTTTCCGGCACCTGCCATGCCGGTCACTAAAATCAGTTCCATCATTTGTTTTGACGTATCCTTTTTTCGCAGTCTTTTTCCGAAACGCAGATGCGTATCGTCAGGGGCATTCTGCAAGATCAAGCTGATCCTGCATGTGATCAAATTCCGCAATCAGTGCATTTCCCATGACATAGATTTCTTCCCGCCACGGATGCCCGAACAGCCCGAGCTGCCGGTCTGAGGACAGAAAGAAATGAAAATCGCCGTCCGGATAATAGCACGGAAAATAGACGTTGCAGTTTCTTTCCGTATCATGGAACCAGTAATTCTGCGGGATGTTTTCAGCCGGCGAAAAGAGAAAGCAGTCGTGCTGCCAGTCCAGCGCATACATGGTCTGCGGACAGAGCCTGCTGAATATGCTGTTGACAAGCTGTTCCTGTTCATCCGTCCAGAGCTGCCGGAGCCTGTACTTTTTGTGCGGGAGCGGCAGCTGCAGCCATTCGTCGGCTTCACGCTGAAACCGGTATTCCGCATACACTTTGTCCCAGATTTCCAGATACTCTTTTTCATCCAGAATGATCTGCATATTGTTCTCCTGTGTGTTCGGGATTTACCGTATAATTTCCGGCTCCAGTTCGAGCACAAAGCCGGTCTGTTCCCTGACAACATTCTGCACATGTTCACAGACTGCCATGACGTCCGCGAAGGTCGCGCCGCCGCGGTTCACCACAAAGCCCGCGTGCTTCTCGCTGACCTGCGCGCCGCCGACGGTATAGCCCTTCAGTCCACACTCGTCGATCAGCTTGGAGGCATAGCTGCCCTCCGGACGCTTGAATGTGCTGCCCGCGCTCGGAAATTCGAGCGGCTGCTTGGATTTTCTCCGTCCGAGCAGATCCTGCATCTTGGCGCGGATCTCGTCCCCGCTGCCCTCCTCCGGCATCACGGAGGCCGTCAGCACAATCCAGTCCTTCTCCATGAAAATGCTGTGGCGGTAGCTGAGTGCCAGCTCATTTGCTGCGACCGTCCGGATTTCACTGTTTTCGTCCAACACGGTCACGGAGAGCAGAATCTGCGACATTTCGCCGTCATAGGCGCCCGCATTCATGTAAACCGCGCCGCCGACTGAGCCCGGAATGCCGTAGGCAAATTCCAGTCCCGTCAGGCAGTGCTCCAGTGCATACAGGCAGAGATTTTTCAGAGAAACGCCCGCACCGCAGGTGATAATCCCGTCCTGCATTGTGATGCGCTCGGATAATTCCCCGCTGAGCCGCAGCACGACGCCGTCAAAGCCCTCATCCGGGCAGAGCAGATTGCTCCCGCGGCCGATCAGGCAGTGCGGAATCTGATTTTCGCGCAGATACGAAAAAACGGTTTTGACTGCGGCTTCGTCCGGCAGCGTGACGAGCGCTGCACAGGGGCCGCCGATCTTAAATGTTGTCAGCGCAGAAAGCGGCACCTGCTGTTCCAGCGAGGCGCCGCAGCTCTGACAGACGGCCGATAATGCATCAAGATTCATAGGGTTCCCCTTTCTCTGCTTTCTCGGTAAAGACAATGCCGCGCTTTTTTGCGGCAAGCTCCATGACACGCTCTGCCTCCAGATTGACAATCAGCTTCTCCGGGAAGTCGAGCTCCCGCAAAAGCTGCTCTGCGATCGGCGTTTTGCCGACCAGTCCCGCATAATGTGCATCGGTATTCAGTACAATCGGGATTTCATGCTTCTTGCAGAGAGCGTATACGGTTTTTGCGTTTTCGAGTGCGCCGCGCTTCCATTGCAGGGAGCTTTCGTTGATCTCCACGAGCTTGCCCGCCTCCTTGAACAGCTTCAGCACCGGCTCATAGTCGAACGGGAACAGCGCGGTCGTCGGGTGGCCGATCACATCGACCAGCGGGTTCTCACAGACCTTTTTATAGCCCTGCGTAATCAGCTCCGGTGTCAGCGGAAAATTGGCGCAGGAGCCGTGATAGGATGCGATGACCCATTCACAGAATTTCAGCTCGTCGGCGTTCATGTCAAGCGTGCCGAACTCGTCCATGATGTTCGCCTCGACGCCTTTCAGCAGCCAGACGCCCTTGATCCGGCGCGGCAGAATCTTATAATTGTGAAAATGCCAGACATGGGGCGCATCGGGCGCGCCCGGTCCGTGGTCGGTGATGCCGAGCAGCTGCACGCCGGTCTGTGCGGCTGCCTCCGCCATTTCGGTCACGGTCGAATAGGCATGTGTGGATGCGATGGTATGCGTGTGCAGGTCTGCACGGATCTGAAAATGCTCTCTCATCATGCACCTCAGAACGCGTCAAAATCCTTGATGATCTCCTGCCCCTGCATGGATTCCAGACCGAGATTGTGCAGCAGCTCCTCCGTCGCGTTGTAGCCCATCTTCTTCTGACGGCTGTTCATGGCGGCGACCTCCATGATGACGGCAGTATTTCTGCCCGGCTTGACCGGGATCGTCATGGACGGCACCTTGACGCCGAGGATGTTGTGATATTCCTCATCGACGCCCATGCGGTCATAGTTCTTGCTGGAATCCCACGGCTCCAGCTCGATAATCAGGTCGATCTCCTGCTGGAGCTTGACCGCGCCCATGCCGAACAGTCTGCGGACATTGATGATGCCGATGCCGCGCAGCTCAAGGAAGTGGCGGATATTCTCCGGCGAGGTGCCGACCAGATTGGTGTTGGAAACCTTGCGCAGCTCGACGGCGTCATCTGCGACCAGTCTGTGACCGCGCTTGACCAGCTCGATCGCGCACTCGGATTTGCCGACGCCGCTTTCACCGGTGATGAAAATGCCCTCGCCGTAAATCTCAATCAGGACGCCGTGGCGCGTGACGCGCGGCGCGAGATGCAGGTTCAGGAACGACAGCAGATTCGACGTAAAATGCGAGGTCGATTCTGCGGTGCGGAGCACCGGAACAGAATACTTCTGCGCGAGCGTGAGCATCTCCGCAAAGCAGGGCAGACCGCGGCTCAGGCACAGGCACTTGATATGCTGCGCAAACAGTGCGGTCAGATGCTCGGCGCGCTCCTTTTCGTCGATGGTGGAGAGATATGCAAACTCCATTTTTCCGATGATCTGGATACGTTCCGGATTGAAATATTCGTAAAAGCCCATGAGCTGCAAGCCCGGTCGGGTGATGTCGTTTTCTGAAATCAGGATCTCGGCGGGGTCACCGGGGCAGTACAGGACTTCCAGCCGGAACTCGTCAATGATCTGTTTCAGGGTGACGGTAAAGCGTTCAGCCATCATGAATCCTCCTTCAAAATCATATGGGTGTATACACAGTTATCATACCACAAATTCCGAAAAAATGCAAGCGTTCTGTATAATTTTCACAAAAAATCGCGTGCTGTGAAAAAAGGATTTCCCCGGAAATCAGAAGCCCGAAGGCAGTTCTGTTGCCTTCGGGCTGTTCTGTATGCAGTGATCGGTCATCGTACCGATGTCCGTTATTCTGCCGCCTGTTCCTCCGCACCGGCCGCGAGCATCGGGATCGAGTTGCCGTCCTTGTCATAGAACGTGATGTTGTCGATGTAGAAATCCGCGTCGTTCTTCTGCGGCCAGCGCATGATGACGAGCGTCGTGCCGTCGTCGTTTGCGGCATAGCCGTT
>JAFZBC010000219.1:0-4160 GCA_017561965.1 Oscillospiraceae bacterium | reverse complement strand
CTGGAAAGTCAGCTGCTGTATCCGGAGCGGGAGGCGCCCATTCAGAGTACAGAAACAGCGGTTGACCGGATTTTCACTGATTTCAACGAAACCTACGGCGGCACCTATACGCCGGAGCCGCAGGAGCAGCTGTACGGCCTGACAATTGATATTCCGGCTGATCTGCATGTCGGGGAGATTCGCCAGATCCTCGGTTCCTGGGATGCGGACTGCTATCTGCCTGAGCCGGTCATCCAGTCCAATAATAATAGTATTGCGCTGGTTTACAATGACGGTCATCTCTTTGCACAGAAGGCCGGGACAACGACAGTCTGGATCCGCGGCAAGCTGGATCCGGCAAAGGTCACGCTTGCTGAGGGCGATGACGGTGTCCGCATGGTCACAAAAACGATCACAATCACGGACAGCAGCAATCCGACCGACGAGAAGAAAACCTTGCTGACCGCGCTGGAGGAAAGAGAAAGAGAAACGGGCGATACATTCCCGCGGATCAAAGCGGAGCTCAGAGGCATTCTGGATGCGGATTCCCCGCGGCTTTCGCTGGATGAAGTCAGTCAGTTCATCGAAGGATCGGATTCCTTTGAAGAGATCTTCCGCAAAATTACAACAGCACAGCCGTATCCGGACTATTACGGCGGCAGCGGGTTTACCTCCGTGTACTACTGTCTGAACAATAAGGGCACTGAGCGAATCCGCATCGACCTTGACGCAGGGCGGCCGGCGCACAGCATCGGGTATGAACGGCTGGATCAAAACGGCATCCAGCAGGAATGGCGCGAGCTGTATCCGGACGATCAGGTGAAAGTATACACGAAAGATACCAAAGCAGATTGGATTTACCGCACGCTTCATGAGATTGCAGGCAGCATTCCGAGGCCGGGCGATGCCAACTGTGACGGCAGCATTGACGTTGCTGACGCCGTGCTCATTGCAAGATTCGCCGCCGAGGACAAGGACGCTGTCATGACCGATCAGGGCAGACAGAACGCAGACGTCACGCATGACGGGAACACAGACGGACAGGACGCTGCCAAGCTCCTGCAATTCATTGCAAAGAAGCTCGGCTCTGAGGATCTGACCGAAAAGAATTATGCGTTTTCCGCAGTGTATGTCCGCACACCAATAAAAAATACCGGCAGCGATCCGCAGGTCAAAACGTTTTCGACCCGTGAGGAGCTGGATGCATTCATTGCCGAAAACGCGGAGGCCATGCAGATTTCCGATATTGATGAAGAACCGGGAATCAGCTTGGCAGATGCAGCCGCAAAGTATACGAGCGACTGGTTTGATGCGCATAAGCTGCTGGTCGTCAGTCTGACGGAACCCAGCGGTTCGATTCGCCATGCGGTCACTGGTGTCAGCGAAGACACTGTCCGCATCGACCTGTTCAATACGCACGGCGGTTTCTTCGACATGGCGGACTGGCACATCCTGATCGAGCTGGACAAATCCGCAAAGCTCTCGGATGACATGCATGTCCTGACGAACGCGGTCGACTGAATCATAAAACAACAGCCGCAGGTGTGCATGAAACGCACCGGCGGCTGTTTCTATTGTATCCTGAGAAGTATCTTGTGAAGTGGTAAAGGGTTTGGGGATGGAGTCCCCATTATAAATCATCGTGCAGCGATACCGCATTCTGAAAGGGGACGCCCTCTATCGCAGGGTGTCCCCTCTTGATATGCCGGAGTATTTCGCTCACTGCGGTGAGCGACGGGGGCGCTGCCCCTCGACCCCGCAAGCCTTTGAAAAGGCTTAACCGAAACTTTTATTTTGGGATTCTTAAGGGACACTGTCCCTTACGCAGGGGCAGGGGGACCGCGCCTCCATGACGAATCATCGCGCAGCGATCCCTTTTTCAGGGAAGGCTCTGCCCGTCCGCAGGCGCCTTTTCCCGCACCCGCGCGCAGGCGGTGGCAATGCTGACGCTTTCGGCACCGGCCTCCAGCAGCAGATCCGTGCAGCGCCGCAGCGTGCTGCCGGTCGTCAGAACGTCGTCCACCAGCAGAATGCGCTTGCCCTCCAGACTGCCGCCGCTGTACTGGAACCGCTGCGCATACAGGGAACGCGCATCCGACGGCAGATCATGCTGCCGCAGTGTCCCCTGCCGTTCCGTCAGCAGGTCACGCCGCGTCGGAACGTCCAGCGCCTTTGCAAGCGCTTTTCCGAGGTTTTCCGCATGTGCATAGCCCTGCGAGAGCCTGCGCCGCCGCGTCACCGGCACCCATGTCACAAAGGAGATGGTTTCCGGGTCGCAGACCGTGCGGACGGTTTCCGCGAGCTTCTGCCCCGCATACCGCGCAAACCCGCGGTCGCCCTCCTTCATGGAGAGAATGCCGTTCCGCGCCGTATCGCGGTAGGAATACAACACGGCGCCGCTGTCCCACGGCTGTGCGGACTGATCCGCAGCCCAGTCGTCATATGAGATGCGTTCTGCCTCCAGCGCCTCCATGCAGGCCGGACAGAGCAGCTGGTCATACGGGATGCGTTCATAGCAGCAGTCACAGCGGTTCGGATAGGGTAAATCAAGCAAGCGCAGCTTCAACAACGGATTCATAAGAGAACACCTCAACTTTCGTGCAAACAGTTTGTTCGTCGCAGCCGGCAAATTCCGGTCAGCCGGAACGGGACCGGCAAATTGTTGCCGATGCTCCTGTTTCCGTCAAAGACCGCTTCCCGTCCCGGCTCCGCGCCGTCACAGTCCGTGATGATTTTCCCCGGGGAATTCCCGTTCCCGTATCATGCTCTTTGCAGTTTCAGTTTTGCCGTATTCCGGATGCTTCTCATGCGCCGGAGATCTCTGCCCCGATCGGCAGCTCCTCCCGGCTCGTCATGCTTTGCAGCATTTCACAGAGGCAGGAATACCGCTCTGTTTTCTGCTGATTCTGCACCATTTCAAAGACCTTGCGCGGCGATCCGACCAGAATCAGCAGCTTTTTCGCGCGCGTCACCGCCGTATACAGCAGACTGCGGTAGCTTAACCGGTCGCTGCCCTCCGGCAGGACAAGGATCACTGCCTCAAACTCGCTGCCCTGACTTTTATGTACCGTGACCGCATAGGCCAGCTCCAGCTGATCGAGCTGCTCGGCACGGTAAGTCACGATTCTGCCGTCAAAATCGGCTTTGAGGGTATTCGTACCTTTGTCGATCTGCACGACGGTTCCCATATCGCCGTTGAAGATGCCCGCACCGCGCTCTCCGGCACGCGTCCACTCCATTTCATACTGGTTCTGGATCTGCATGATCTTGTCGCCCTCGCGGAACGTAAACAGCAGATTTTTCATGATCGGCTTGCCGTACTGTGCAGGATTGACCGTATCCTGCAACAGCTGATTCAGCGTGACCGTGCCGAGGATGCCCTTGCGCGTCGGAGAGATCACCTGAATATCATTCTGCGGCGTAAAGCCGTAGGCCTGCGGCAGCCTGCTGTGATAGAGCTCCTGCACAAAGGCCGCGGCCTCGGCGGCATTCCGGCGGTCGAAAAAGAAGAAATCACTGGTTTTTTCACGCAGATCCGGCATTTCTCCGCTGACGATCTGATGTGCGCTGCGGATGATGCAGCTTTCCTGTGCCTGCCGGAAGATCTCAGTCAGCCGGACGACCGGTAGCCGTCTGCTTGCGATCAGCGTGTGCAGCAGATGCCCCGCCCCGACGGACGGCAGCTGATCCTCGTCCCCGACCAGAATCAGGCGGCAGGACAGCCGGAGCGCACGCAGCAGCCCCTCAAACAGCAGCGTATCCACCATGGAAACCTCGTCCACAATGATGACGTCTGCCTGGAGCGGGTTCTGCTCGTTATGCTGAAAAATCAGCTGACCAAGCTCATCGTAATCCGTGCCGAGCAGCCGGTGGATCGTTTTCGCCTCACGCCCGGTCAGCTCGGTCATGCGCTTGGCGGCTCTGCCGGTCGGTGCCGCAAGCAGCACGGTGCTTCCGGCCTTCAGGCACAGGTGAATCACGCTGTTGAGCGTGGTCGTCTTGCCAGTGCCGGGGCCGCCCGTCAGCACCATGATTCCGCGGGAAAATGCACATGCGATCGCTTTTTTCTGGAGTTCCGCATAGGTCATGCCGGTTTCCTGCTCCTCCTGTGCGATGCCCTTGGTGCAGTCAAAATCCTCCGGCGGAGAGAACGAAAGCATCGCAGAAATGCGCGTCGCAAT
>JAFZBC010000218.1:0-6092 GCA_017561965.1 Oscillospiraceae bacterium | reverse complement strand
GAATCATGGTCAGCAGCACAGCCTCGCAGAGTCTGTCCGTGATCTCGACCTCTGCCGTGTTCGTGAAATAGCGCTCAAACACATGCGCCATGATATCCGTGGCACCACATGCTGTCTGATACGGCGGAAGCGTACAGGTCAGCCCTGGATTCAGAATGGAAAACCGCGGACGGATCAGGTCAGAGCCTGCACCGCGCTTGAGGCCGTCTGCCTCCTTTGTAATGACAGAATCACCGGAGCCCTCGCTTCCCGCTGCGGCGATCGTCAGAACCGTTGCAACCGGAAGCGCCGCCTCCGGTGACTTTCCGGTGTAGAAATCCCAGAAATCGCCGTCATACGGGACGCCCATTGCAATCGCTTTGGAGGAATCAATGACGGATCCGCCGCCGACCGCCAGAATAAAATCAACTTGCTCCGCGCGGCATAATGCAATGCCCTCATACACAAGCGTATCCCGCGGGTTTGGCTTGACGCCGCCGAGTTCAACATATGCAAGGCCGGACGCTTCCAGCGACTGCTTCACACGGTCAAGCAGTCCGCTCCGGATTGCCGAGCCGCCGCCGTAATGCAGAAGCACCTTGCTGCCGCCGTGCTTTCTGACATACTTTCCTGCGTCTTTTTCTGCGCCCTTGCCGAACACAAATTCCGTCGGGCTGTAAAACTGAAAATCATTCATGGATCGTTCCTCCTTTTTTCAGCGTGCAGGAACGGCACATCCGTCCTGCACTGTTAATGTCAGTATATTATATTTTGCGCGGATTGTCAACCGCGAATTCTCTGTTCTTTCTGACGGATGCTTGCATTCTCCAAAAAAGTGTGCTATACTGGACATATCAGATCATCCGCATCATAACAAAGGGAGTGATCCATGTGAAACGACTGAGAAAAGCCGCAGCGGCGATCCTGTCCGTGCTGCTCGGCACAGGCTGCCTGCTGACGCCGATGCATCCGGCAGCAGCGCCGGCGACAACTGAAACCGGCATTTCAGCTGTGGAATCCACCGAAACTATTCTCAACCCCGGAATGGGCTATACTTCAACGCTCTGGTACCGCTGTGCGCCCGGCAAAACCGCCGTGGAGAATCCCTCCGGCGCACTCGTGCTGATGTTCATTGACATCGGCGCATTTTCCAGCGGCGAAAACGGCACGACCGACAGTGACGGCAACTATACGCCCGGCAAAGATTATGACCTGGACGATACGTTCTTTGCGGCGCTGCGCGGCACCTTTGAGAACTGCCGGAAAAACGGCTGCACGATCGCAGTCCGGTTCCGGTACGACGACAATGGCACACAAAATCCGGAACCGGCATCCTTTGACATGCTGAAGCACCATATTCAGCAAATCGCAGACAGCAAGCTGCTGAACGACTATCAGGATATTCTGATGTATGTGGAAAGCGGCTTTGTCGGCTGCTACGGGGAACAGTGGGGCGGAAAATACTGCTCGCTGGAACAGAAAGCCGAGCTGCTCGATCTGCTGCTTGACGTTGTGCCGGATCCGGTTCCGGTCACGGTGCGCACCCCGAATATCTTTGCAAAATGGGCGGGCATTGAGCAAAAAGCGCTGGCTGACTGGGAATCCGCCCCGGGAAGCCGTGCTGCAAGAGTCGGCCTGTTCGATGACGGCTATATGGGCTCGGACAGCGACCTCGGCACGTACACCGACCGTGCAGCGGAAACCGGCTGGCTCGGACGACAGGCAACGACAAGCTATTTCGGCGGTGAGTTCTCAGGCAATCTGGAATTTGCACAGAAATATGACACCTACCTGCCGGAGAATGCAATCCCTGAGATGTATAAAACGCATCTGAGCTATATCAATTCCAATATCTTCGGACTGTATGAGAACTACACATTCGGCAAAGATTACGATGTGCCGGGCGTTGATAACAGCGCCTATTACGGGCAGACTGTCCGCAAATTCATCCGCGATCATCTCGGCTACCGCTTTGTGATCCGCAAGGCGTCCATGACCAAAACAGCGACACAGGGCAGTGATTTACAGCTTGCCTTCTCCGTGGAAAACACCGGATTTGCAAATCCGGTGCGTGCGCAGAAAGCGGAGCTCCTGCTGGAAAAGGACGGCAATTACATCCGCACGCCGGTTGAGCTGGATTCACGGCAATGGCGCTCCTGTACCGTCACGGACGAGCAGATCAGCGTGCAGCTGCCCGGCGGCCTTGCACCCGGAAACTGGAAGGCTTATCTGAAGCTGTCCGTCGGGGACAACACCACAGAGCAGACGCATCTGCGGTCGGTGCGCTTTGCCAATGACGGCATCTGGAATACCGCACTCGGCGCGAATTACATCGGCACGGTCAGCATCACCGAAACCGATAATCCCGCGCTGCTGACACAGACCAACTTCGGAACCGGGGACGGAACCGTTTACACGGTCAACGGGCTCCGGATCACAGACGGGGCTGTTTCTCATGCAGGCGAGTACGGCACGCCTGCCGCGGAATCCGGATCCGGCAAGCTGTATCTGCACAATGACGAGCAGTACCTCTACATCACGGCGACCTACAACCCGACCGCAGAATCCGAGGTGCATAATTTCTCTCTGTACAACGGCGAGGAGCGTTACGAGATCTATTATACCTCCGGCGGCTTTGTATACTTCAACCACGACGAATACACCGGCTGCCTGCAAAAACATTCCCCCGGCATCGTGGAATTCCGCGTGCCGTTCGGGCCGGTCATGAATCTGGAGCCCGGCGTAAAGCTGACCAAGATCCGCTACTTTTTACAGGATGAGGCAAACGACTGGGCCGTGTGCAGCGATGTCACGGCGGATTCCTATGAACTGAAAGCGGATTTCCCGGTTTACACCGCGAAGCAGACCGTCACACTGAATGCAGGCGAAACACTGCTGCTCAGCGTCGAAGACGGGGCATCCGGACAGGCGAAATATCAATGGTATCATGACGGAAAAGCCATCAGCGGTGCTGTGCAGAGCAGCTGGCAGCTCTCCTGTGCTGACAGCGGCGCCGCGGGACTGTATACCGTTGAAATCACCTCCGCAGCCGGAACAGTCCGGACAGCTGAGATCTGCGAGGTGCTGAACGTACTCCCGCACGATTCCTCCGGCGACATCAACAGGGACGGCTCCTTCAACCGGACGGATGCAGAACTGCTCCGGGATTATCTTCTGACAAAGCAAACAGCACTCCCCGTCCGGAGCGCTGCCGATCCGGACATAAACGGCCGTCTGGATGCCCGGGATCTGACTTTGCTGAAACGTCAGCTTCAACTGACCAAAAAATAAAAGAACAACACCTGCTGTACATCGGATACAGCAGGTGTTTTGTTTACAACGGATCCTTGCCGAGCAGCACAAGCGCGGCATTGATCTCGCTTTTATAGTTCGTTTCCGCATCGCCCGCACCGATCAGCGGTTCACATAGCTGATGCCCGGCACTGTCCAGAAAGATCGTAGTCGGTGTGTATTGCAGCTTATTCAGCAGCTTTTCCATATCGCCGTCACCCGAAGTCAGCGTAATGCCCTCAAAGCCGCATTCATCCATAAAGCTGCTCAGCTTCTCACCGTCCGGTGAATAATCGGCATCCAGACACCAGGTCATAACGCGGATGGAATCCGGCAGACCGGCGGCAAACTCCGCGATCTCAGGCATCTCACGAATGCAGGGCGCACAACTCGTCTGCCAGATGTTGATGACTGTGACATCTGCACCGGCAAAATCCGAAGCCGTAAAACTGCCGCCGTCCAGTGTTGAAGCCGTAAAGCTGCAAAGATCCGGCAGCGAATGCGCCGACGATCCGGCAGCATAATTCTGCTGAACGGCAGACTGCTCGGCAGCAGCATCATTCAACCCGCAGGACGTCAGCAGGCTGAACCCCGTCAGTACCGCGGCAACAGCTTGAATCTTCATGGCAGTTCCCTCCTTGCGCAAGCGTGTATCTTCCCTGTCAATTATCATATCATGCAAATGTGACAGGATTATGAAAACAAGATGCAAATTCTTCGCAGATACCGGTTATTTCCGGGTCCTGCGGTTTTCTCGTCCGTATCACTTGTGTTTTTTTGCTGAATATGGTATATTATAGATAATCAGATGAAACTGTTAAAGGAGGCCTGCATTATGCCGAAGCTCCTGCTTGTCGAGGACGATATGCAGCTTGCACGCAATCTTATCCGCTTTCTCAGTTCCGAACAATATCAGGTCACGCACGCACCCGGACAGACCGATGCGCTGACCGTATTCCGGAAGGAGCATTTTGACTGTGCCCTTCTGGATATTTCCCTCCCCGACGGCAACGGTTTTGCGGTCTGTTCCGCAATCCGTTCACAATCAGATACACCGGTCATTTTTCTGACTGCCTCCGCCGACGAGGCCAATACGGTTGCAGGCTTTGACGTCGGCGCTGACGATTACATCAGCAAGCCGTTCCGCCCGCGCGAGCTGCTCGCACGCATCCGGAATGCCCTGCGGCGCAGTCAGCGGAGCACGCCCGTCCTCAGCTGTCAGAATATCTGCCTGGATCAGTCCAAGGGCGTCGTCACAAAGAACGGTTCAGAGCTGTTTCTCTCCGCGCTGGAATACCGCCTGCTGCTCGTGTTCCTGACGAACAAAGAGCAGCTGCTCACCCGCGACCGCCTGATCGACGAGCTCTGGTCGGCTTCCGGCGAATATGTTTCCGACAACACGCTCAATGTCTATATGAAGCGTCTGCGCGAGAAAATTGAGGATGACCCGCAGAACCCGCGGATCATCCGGACTGTGCGCGGGCTCGGCTATAAGGCGGTAGAAGCATGACCGCCGCCGACCGCTTGCAGGCAATTCTGCTCTCTGCGATTGCTGCGGCTTCGGTTATCATCTGCTTTTTCATTGATCCTGCGGCCGGCTTTACAGCAGCGGCAGCTTTTCTGCTCTGTGCGGGAATTCTGATTATCTTTGCAGAAAAGCAGCAAAAGCAGATCAGGCGGCTCTGTGAGGAAACCGCAAGAATTCTGCGCGGTGCAGAGCAGATCGACTTCGATTCATTCAATGAAGGCTCGCTCAGTATACTGGCATCGGAGATCCGGAAAATGACCGTGAAGCTCCGGGAACAGAATACAGCATTGCAGGAGGACAAGGTCTTTCTGAAAGAATCCCTGGAGGATATTTCGCATCAGCTGCGCACGCCGCTGACTTCCACGCTCCTGCTGCTGGAAATCCTCCGCAAGCCGGATCTGACGCGGGCGCAGAAATCCGAAGCATTGCAGGAGTTGTTTTCACTGCTCAGCCGGATGCAGTGGCTGATTGAAACCCTGCTGAGTCTCTCCCGTCTGGAGGCCGGTGCAGCGATCATGCAGCACAGCGAAATCCGGTGCAGTGAGTTGATTGCCGCCGCAATGGAGCCGCTCTCGATCGCCATGGATCTGAAAAATATCCGCACGGAAATCCATACCGAAGGCGAACCCGCCCTGACCGGTGACCGCCCTTATCTGACCGAAGCACTCGGCAATATTCTCAAGAACTGTCTGGAGCATACCCCCGAGGGCGGAAGCATCACGGTGACTGCTTCAGAAAACGCAATCTATACCGGAATCTGCATCACCGATACCGGGAACGGCATTGCCAAAGAGGATCTGCCGCATATCTTTGAACGCTTTTACCGCGGTTCGGATTTTGCCAGAAACGGATACGGCATCGGGCTGGCATATGCAAACAAGATTGTCCGCCAGCTGAACGGGACGCTGTCCGTGCGCAATGCGGATCCCCGCGGTGCGCAGTTTGAGCTGCGGATCTACAAAACGGCGGTATAATCCGTCTTGACAATCTTTTGCAGATATGGTATACTTGCAATGGATTGTGCATACACAACAAACGGGAGGAATGCCGCACCGATGCGGCATTGCTTTCTGATTTCTGCCCCGCTCATACGAGGGCATTTCCGAGGTGCAAAATGATCGAACTCAAAACCTACCGCGGACATATCCGCAACTGGGAGGCGCTCTGTGACGCGCTCTCCATTGACAAGGCGCTTTCCCGTGAGGCGCGGGAACAGGCCATTCTCTGCAAGGGCTACGAAAAATGGGGCAAGGCGCTGCCGGATCATCTGTACGGCATGTTTGCCTTTGCGCTG
>JAFZBC010000217.1:0-1919 GCA_017561965.1 Oscillospiraceae bacterium | reverse complement strand
TCATAAGGATCCGATGCCCTCAAAATATCCCGCACATTACCGCATTGATCTGCATGTGGACGACGACCGCTCCGTTTACGCAAACGGGCAGTATTACGGATTCCGCGTGTTTCAGATTGGCCCGCCCAATGACGAGTGGGCGGATAAGATCATGCAGCAGGTTGAGAAAATCAAAGCTGCTCCTTGATTTTTGCGATAGCTGCCTTTTCGATACGGGAAACCTGCGCCTGTGAGATACCGATCTCCTGCGCAACCTCGACCTGTGTCCTCCCCTGCCAGAACCGGCGGCGGAGGATACTTTTTTCCCGGTCGCTGAGGGCGGCCAGCGCGTCCCGCAGGGCGATTTCCGACATCCAGCTGCTCTCATTGCTGTCAGGATCGCTGATCTGGTCAATCAGGCAGAGCGGATCGCCGGAATCCGAATAGATCGGCTCGTACAGCGAAACGGGGTCGCTGATGCTTTCCAGTGCCGCGACAACATCCGAAGGCTCAGCCCCGATCTCCGCGGCGATCTCCCGCGCGGTCGGTTCCCGGTTCAGCGATGCCGTCAGGCGCTCCCGCGTTTGCAGAACCTTATAGGCAAGATCCCGCAGCGAACGGCTGACGCGGACGGCGTGGGAATCCCGCAGATGCCGCCGCAGCTCGCCCGCGATCATCGGCACGCAGTAGGTCGAAAAGCGCACATCCTTTGACAGGTCAAAGTTGCTGATCGCCTTCATCAGACCGATCACGCCGATCTGGAACAGGTCGTCGGGATCCTCGCCGCGGCCGGTGAACCGCTGCATGACGCTCAGCACCAGCCGCAGGTTCCCGAGGATCAGCTTTTCGCGTGCCTGTTCGCTGCCGGTTTCCTGCATTTCCCGCAGGAGCTGCATTTTTTCGTCCTCTGTCAGCACAGCCAGTCTGGAGGTATCCAGCCCCGCGATCACGACCTTCTGATATGCCATATGCCGCATCTCCCTTTTCCGGATTTGCTTCCAGTATGCCCCGGAATGCGGGATTCATACGCAGAAAGGCGGCATGATAACTACGGCTGTGCCGTAATATTGTTTCACATAAATGAAACCGCCCTGAATAATCAAGGCGGTTTTCTTGAACCGGAAAGAACGGCAGCCGGAAATCCTCTCTGCACGGAATCTTTTTCGATTTCACTTGACAGTCCGGCGCAGTTGTGCTATAATCATCTTAACTAGGTAAAGGCAATCTGCACCTGAATCATCATGACTCTCGCCGCGGGCATCGCACCGATGCTCCCGCCTTGGTACGGTGGCTTCGTGCAGGGTGCTTTTTCTCTTTATTTGTCGGATCAGACGCATCATGCAGACACCGTCTGCAAAGAATACATGAGAAGGATCGGTCGAGCAGAACATGGATCTTGAACAGCAGAAGCGCGCCCCCGTCTACGAGGCGCTGGAACGGCTCCGCAGACAGCGGGTCGTCCCGTTTGATGTACCCGGACACAAACGCGGCAGAGGAAACCCGGAGCTCGTGCGCCTGCTCGGTGAGCAGTGCGTCGGCATCGACGTCAATTCCATGAAGCCGCTGGATAATCTCTGTCATCCGGTTTCTGTCATCCGCGACGCCGAGGAGCTTGCAGCGGATGCTTTCGGTGCGGCACATGCATTCTTCATGGTCGGCGGCACGACCTCCGCCGTGCAGAGCATGATCCTTTCTGCGTGCAAGGCCGGTCAGAAGCTGATCGTCCCGCGCAATGTCCACAAGAGCGTCATCAATGCGCTCGTGCTCTGCGGCGCGATTCCGGTGTATGTCAATCCCGATGTGGAGCCGCGCATCGGCATCTCACTCGGCATGGAGCTTTCGCAGGTCGAGCAGGCCATTCAGGAAAATCCCGATGCCGTTGCCGTGCTTGTCAACAACCCGACCTATTACGGCATCTGCTCGGACATCCGCGGCATCGT
>JAFZBC010000216.1:0-1650 GCA_017561965.1 Oscillospiraceae bacterium | reverse complement strand
GGCGGCAAGAATGATCATCGTTTTTTTGTGTCTGTGCTTCATGGATTGTACCTCCCGAACAGTCCGTATTTTGTGTCATCCGTATCGGATACGGCTGCTTGTATTATAGCATGATTTGACTGCACTGTCAATGAAAAACCGACACGGCGCAGCGCCGAAATCCGCCGATCGGCAGGCTGCACAAAACAGCGTTGCCTTTTTTGTGGCATCATACAAATTATCAAATATGATGCAACAAATCGCACACCCATCCGTTTACCATACAGAGAGGCAACTCTCCCCAATACACAGTGAAAGGGTTGAAAATCATGAATAAACAATTATACAAACGAATCATCAGCGTGCAGACTGCGCTTCTGCTCGTTTGCAGCAGTCTTGCCGGAAACGGAATCCCTGCCGCTGCCGCCTTGCAGGACGAAGCGCCTTCGGCGGAGATCGTCACGGAAGCAGCAGAGAGCTGCGCCCCGGTCAACGTCATTGTCACGCTGGATGCGGATGCGCTTCTGCCCGGGCTGACAGCGGAGCAGCTCGTGACGCCGGAGGCTGCCGCAGAGAGCGCAGTCATAGCGGCGGAACAGGATGCGGTCATCGCGCAGCTGACGGAATGGTATCCTGAACTGGAGGTCGGCTATCGCTACAACGTGCTGACAAATGCATTTTCCTGCAAGCTCCCGGAAAATCTGCTGGATGATGCAGAGGCGCTCCCGGCGGTGCGCAGCGTTGCGCGGAGCTACAAGGTTCATGCGGTGCCGGAGGCCGCTTCTGAGGAGGACATCAGCAATGCAATGCAGTTCCAGAGCCAGACCGGATGCCTCGGCGACGGACAGGTCATTGCGATCATTGACTCGGAGCTGGATCTGGAGCATCCGATGTTCGCGCCGCTCGCGGACGATGTTCAGACCAAACTGACACAGGAACAGGTCGAAGCAATCTCAGACAACATCGGCTTCAATGTCCAGATCGGGACGGAGTATGTCTGGCACAGCAGCAAGATCCCGTTTGCGGCGGATTATGAAGATCAGATCCCCATGAATGTCCGCGATGCCAGAGAATCCGCGTATCACGGCACGCATGTTGCCGGCATCGCAGCAGGCAATGTGTACGAGGATGCCGAGGGCAGGACGCTCTCCGGCATCGCGCCGAACGCACAGATCGTCTTTATGGCAATGCAGTATATTTCAGACGTGACAGAGTTCATCGGTGCGCTGGAGGATGCGGTCAAACTTCAGGCAGATGCCGTCAATCTCAGCATGGGCTACTGCGGGGAAACGCCCGGCAAGGAGGATCCGTTCCGCGATGCGGTCAATACGGCGGAGGCGGCAGGCGTTACGGTCTGCATCAGCGCGGGCAACTGTGCGGACGGTACGCTCGTCAGCCCGCGGCAGACAGCGGATAATCCGGACGTTTCCACGATGAATGTGCTGGTGCAGGAGGGTACCCGTGCGCTGGCAGTTGCATCGGCGGACAATCCCTCAGAATTCGAGCAGCATGCAATGCTGCTGGGTGAGCAGAAGATCGGCTACTCCTCTTATGTGATGAGCATCAGTACAGCGGATACCCCGAAGCTCCTTTCGGATACACTGAAAGAGGCATCATATGAATATGAATACTGCGGGCTCGGTGACCTTTCGGATTTTGAAGGCAAGGATC
>JAFZBC010000215.1:0-1800 GCA_017561965.1 Oscillospiraceae bacterium | reverse complement strand
GGATTTTGCAATTATACTGTACTGATGCTGAACGGCGTTGATGATCCGTATCAGGATGACAGCGAGGTATTCACCTATGAAGTGACGGATCCGGATACGATGGCCGTAACCGAAAAGACTGCAAGCGTCGCGGATTACCGGACGGCGGTCGGAAAATATGAGCAGTACGGCGGCGGGGTGAATCCCGCAGACTTCGGCAGGTGGATCCCCGGCATTCCGGTGCTGGTCGGTCGGCTGCTGGATAAGGTCAACTGTGCGGAATGGCTCCGCGGGCTGATTCTGGACGGCATTGTTTCTGGCGTCGGCTCGGTGCTTGGCTTTGTCCCGCAGATGCTGGTGCTGTTCTTTATGCTGGCGTTTCTGGAGGCCTGCGGCTATATGTCGCGCATTGCGTTTGTCATGGACCGTATCTTCCGCAAATTCGGCATGTCCGGCAAATCGTTCATCCCGATTCTGGTCGGTACGGGCTGCGGCGTTCCGGGCATCATGGCCTCGCGCACGATTGAAAATGTCCGTGACCGCCGGATGACGGTCATCACAACGACGTTTATTCCCTGCGGCGCCAAGGTGCCGATGATCGCGCTGATCGCAGGTGCGGTATTCGGCGGCTCCGCATGGGTTGCGACCTCGGCGTATTTCCTCGGACTGGCTGCGATCATCACGTCCGGCATCATCCTGAAAAAGACGAAGCTGTTTGCAGGCGAGCCGTCGCCGTTCGTCATGGAGCTGCCCGCGTATCATCTGCCGACGCTGAAAAACCTGCTCCGCTCGGTCTGGGAGCGCGGCTGGTCGTTCGTGAAAAAGGCCGGCACGATCATTCTGCTCTGCACGGTGATTCTCTGGTTCCTGTCGCACTTCGGAACAGTGAACGGCAGCTTCGGGCTGTTGGCCAACGATCAGCTTGACCGTTCGGTTTTAGCGGGCATCGGCAAGGCGATTGCCTGGCTGTTTATCCCGCTCGGCTGGGGAAAATGGCAGGCGGCGGTCGCAACGATCACCGGCCTGATCGCCAAGGAAAACGTCGTCAGCACGCTGGGTGTACTCTACGGCAGCGAAGGCTCTGCCTATGCGGCGCTCGGCAGCGTGTTCGGCAAGGCTGCGGCATATTCATTCCTCGCGTTCAATCTGCTCTGCGCGCCGTGCTTTGCGGCAATCGGGGCGATCCGGCGCGAGATGAACAGCGCAAAATGGACCTGCTTTGCGATCGGGTATCAGTGCGGCTTTGCGTATCTGGTGGCGTTTGTCTGTTATCAGCTTGGCTCGGTGCTGATTCCGGGTGCTGAAACCAGCCCGGCCGGAATGCTGCTCTCTGCGGCGATTCTGATTGCGGCGGGGTATCTGCTGTTCCGGCGGGATCCGAATGCGGTGCAGAAAAAGGAGGCGGACGGCTGATGCTTGCATGGCTCCGGGAAAATGCCGGAACGCTTGCGGTGCTGCTGGTGCTGCTCGTGATTCTGGCTGCGATTGTTGCGTATCTGATCCGGGAAAAGCGCAGCGGGCGGTCATCCTGCGGAAACAACTGTGCAGGCTGCGCCATGCGCGGCAGCTGCCGCGGGGACAGGGAGCATCAATAATGTATCTCCGGCGGATTGATAATGGGGCCCTGCCCCATACCCCGCTTAAGGGCCACTGGCCCTTAAGAATCCCATTATGTATAGAAAATAGGCCCATAATAAAAGTTTCGGTCAAGCCTTTTCAAAGGCTTGCGGGGTCGAGGGGCAGCGCCCCCGTCGCTCACCGCAGTGAGCGAAACACTTTTGCGTTCAGGAGCTCCGCAAGGGGTGAATTGCCGCAGAGCGG